>JALZID010000245.1 GCA_030860485.1 Pseudomonadota bacterium
CGCGCTTTACCCGCTCTTGATCGAGCTACCCGTCTCGGATTCGTTCCCGAGCGCGCATGCCGCTCAGGCGACTGCGTTTTTCCTGTGCCTAGTTCTTATCGTGCGCCGCCAAGCCCCCGAGTGGGCACGGTGGGTCGCCTGCGCGGCAGTGGTTGTGGTGGCCTGCGTGGCCGCCTCTCGGATCTACCTGCAGGTGCACTTTCCGTCGGATACGCTGGGCGGGATGGTTTTAGGGGTGTTGTGGGTGACTGTGGTCTATAAGCTCATATTTCGGAGGGAGCGGCAAGCGTAGCGGTCTTAGTTTAAACTTAGTGGTGAGTGCCACTTACATCGGCACAGGTGGCCATAGGCAGGCGTCCGGTCGGAGTCCATCGTTGCGCGGTAGGTCGACATTGCCCATTGCGAAGTCGCGGGGGGCCTCCTGCGCTCGGTCGTCACGAGGGGTCCCGATGGTGCTTTCCCGTCGGAAGTTCCTGATCGGCAGCGGCACGCTGGCAGCCGCGACGACGCTGCGGCCTGGCAATCTGCTCGCCGCGCTCGAGCGGCAGACGCTGAACCCGCCGGCGCTTTCGCCTGCGAAGGACTGGGCCAGCATCCGCTCCCAGTTCCCCCTGGTTCGCGACTATCTCCACTTCGCCAGCTTCTTCCTGGTATCCCATCCGCGTCCGGTACGCGCGGCGATCGAGGACTTCCGCCGGGCGCTCGACGCCAACCCGTTCCTCGTCGTGGTGCGCGGCATGTTCGAGTCGGAGGCGGAGAACATGCAGCGCAAGGTGTGCAAGGAGATCGCGCCCTACCTGGACGCCGAACCCACCGAGATCGCGCTCACCGGCAACACGACCATGGGACTGGCGCTGATCTACAACGGATTGCCTCTAAAGCCTGGTGACGAGGTTCTCACCACCACGCACGATCACTACTCGCATCACGAGTCGATCCGGCTCGCCGTCGAACGTGTCGGCGCCGGTATGCGTAAGATGCCCCTGTTCGACCGTCCGGAAGATGCCTCGGTATCCGGCATCGTAGAGCGGATCCGCTCGGCGATCCGACCGTCCACCCGCGCGCTCGGCGTTACCTGGGTGCACTCGAGCAGCGGCGTGCGGCTCCCGATCCGGGAGATCGCGAGAGCGCTTGAAGAGATCAACGGTAAGCGCGAGGAAGCTCACGCCGTGCTCCTGGTGGTGGATGGCGTGCATGGCCTGGGCGCGGTGGACGAGAGCATCGCTCGGATGGGCTGCGACTACTTCTGCGCCGGCACGCACAAGTGGATCTTCGCCCCGCGTGGCACGGGCATCATCTGGGCCGCTCCCAAGAGCTGGGCACGCCTGCGCCCGACGATTCCTACCTTCTCGAAGGTAGAGTCGTTCGACGCCTGGATGAATGAGAAACGCGATGCCGGCCCGAATGACGCGGCACGCATGACGCCGGGCGGCTTCACGGCCTACGAACATCAATGGGCGATGGGTGCGGCGTTCCGTTTCCATCGGCAGATCGGGCGCCCGTGGGTGGCAGAGCGCATCCGCCAGCTGAACGATCGCTGCAAGTCGGGACTGGCGGCCATACCGCACCTGACGCTCCACACGCCGCGAGATCCCGAGCTGTCGGCGGGAATCATTGCCTTCGAGGTGGATAGGATCGCGCCTAAAGCCGTCGTGAACATGCTCCTTGAGCGCCGCATCATCGCGAGCACGAGCCCCTACAAGGTCTCGTATGCGCGCCTCGCGCCGAGCCTGGTGAACACGCCGGAAGAGGTGGATGCCGTAGTCGCCGCGGTGCGCGCGATCGCTCGCACGTAGAGTGGCGGTGAATTCGGAACACCGAGTGCCGGAGCTAGGAACCTCAGCGCGTGCGCTGCCGACGACATAAGGAGGTCGAAGGCGTACGGAAGCAGCGCTAACGAAGGAGAAACGACGAGAGCGCGCAGAAGTACAGCGGCGTGTGCCATCAGCGTAAGCCCGGTCTTACTCATCTCTGGATGCGTCGGAAACGGACAGGAGCGGAAGTGAACGGGGCCCTTAGTGTGGGTTGGCTCTTTGATGTGTGGCGTTATTCGGGCGCCATCAGGCATTGGTGCACAAATCGATACTGGGCGAATGTCTGGGAAGGCCCAGCGCCGCTTCGAAGGCCGGCTAAGGCTTTAGGCAGACCGAAGTCAGGCGGGCACCGTTCGTTGTCACCAGGATCTTGAGGACAGAGTATATGCGCATGCTTAGCTGCTTCATCACCGGCTTTATCGCCAGCTTCGTGACTTCCCCCTTACTGTCCGTGGCCATCGCCGGAACGCCAAAGGCCGTCTGGCCCCGGCTCGCCGGCACAAAGTACGGCACCCCCCACGCCTATGGGGACCCGACCATGCAGGCCCAGCTTGCCAAGCTCGATTACCTCTTCATCGATTTCTTTCCGAACTGGGGTTCCACCAATAAGATGCGGGCCGCCCTCAAAGGGATCAAGGAAAAGAATCCCAATATCATCATCTTAGATTACGTTATGCAGGAGACCGTTTACAACACCTGGCCCGCCTTGCAGCCGCTCCGGGATAAGCTCGATGCTTCCTCCCGCTGCGCCGTTTGATCTGGATGGGGACCGAGATGGTCACGCGGCCGTCGCTGGTTGACCTGCGGCTCGCCGGTCTTGCTGATACGAGTCAGACTCACGCCGCCACCTCCTCTCCGGCACGGCTGGGCGCAGCTCAAGGGAAGCTCCTCAATGCCATTCGCTCGCAGCCTGCCCTCGATGTCCTGTGGCGAGACGATAACCTTCTCGACCAGGAGCCGCACGATGCGCTGCTGCTCGGCCGATCCTCATGAGCGTGAAAACGCAGTGTAGGTGTGGGGCCCGGTGTAGAATGTTGCTGTTAACGGCCCTGTAGCTGCGACGGTGAAATCCCTGGCAAGAGGGTGCTTGGAAGAGGGGGTAGGACGGTGTGGAAGCGGATCAAACGGATCGAGTGAAGCAAACGACCATTGAGTGGCTACCCATTTTGGCGGATATGGATCTGTTTTCCGATCTATCGCCATCGGAACTGGAGCTCTTCGCCAGGGCGATGGAGCTTGTCTCCTTGTCCCAGGGTCAGTTTCTCATTCGCCAGGATGAGCCCGGCGACAGCCTTTACGTGATTCTCGAAGGTCAATTCCTGGTGACTCGGAAAAACGATCGGGGCGAGGTGGTTCCCCTCAATCGTGTCGGCCCGGGCGCCTGCGTCGGCGAGATCGCGCTGGTAACGGGCGAGCGGCGCAGCGCCTCGGTTCGTGCCGATCGCGACTCGATCGTCGCTAGACTCGCCAAGGACGCCGTCGACCACGCACGCTGGACGGCTCCGCAAGTAGCGGCCCGGCTGGCGCGGATCATCGTCGAGCGCTTGCAACGGGCGGAGCTGCAGAACGTGCTGTTCTTCGGCGATCAGTTCAAGGCTATGAGCCAAGCCGTGCTCAAGGATCTGGAAGCGGAGATGGAATTGATGCTTTGTCCGAGCGGCGCCTGGCTCATGCGCGAGGGAGACGATTGCGACGGGAGCTACGTCGTCGTGAGCGGCCGCTTGCGTGTCACCCACCAAAACGCGGGCGGCGAGCCGCGCGTCTCCACCGAGCTCGGGCGTGGCCAGACGGTCGGCGAGATGGGGATCCTAACGGGAGGCAAACGCACGGCCGCCGTGTGCGCCATTCGAGACACCCTGATGGCCAAGCTATCGGTGGAGGGCTTCGAGCGTCTGGTACGGAAACACCCCCCCGAATTGGTCAAACACTTCGCCGGCGCCGTGATCAACCGTCTTTGGACGCAAACCTTAGGGAAAGCGCGGGATAAAAACAGCGTGGTCACTATCGCGCTCATCCTGACCGGCAATAATGTTCCACTCACGGATTTCAGCCGCCGGCTGGTCGAAGCTCTGTCGGGGCACGGGCCGACCTTGCTCTTGAACAGCGACTTGGTCGGTGAGTACCTAATTCTACTTTGTCACTCCGCCGCAGTAGGGTCCGGTTAATTTCGGGGTAGGTGCCCTGAAACCCAATAACGGCGCGGCTTCCCATGGATTGCCAAGGTGTCTCCGATTTGAACAGTGCAGGCCG
>JALZID010000246.1 GCA_030860485.1 Pseudomonadota bacterium
AACCATGGGCTCAACGATCTGGACGATAGGCCATTCGACCCGCCCGCTGGACGCGTTTCTCGAGCTGCTCGCCCGCTACCGGCTGGAGGCGGTCGCGGATGTGCGCCGCTTCCCCGGATCGAGGCGCTACCCTCAGTACGCGGAAGCGGCGCTCAGCGCTATGCTCGCCGAGCACGGCATCGCCTATCGCTGGGTTCCCGCGCTCGGGGGCCGGCGCCGGCCGCTGCCCGATTCGCCGAACGTCGCATGGCTCAACGCCTCGTTTCGCGGTTACGCCGACCATATCGGCAGCGCGGAGTTTTCCCGGGGCTTGGACGACCTGCTTGAACTTTCCGGGCGCCTGCGCACAACGCTCATGTGCGCGGAAGCGGTATGGTGGCGCTGACACCGGGCGCTGATCGCGGATGCGCTGTGCGTCCGCGGTATCGAAGTAGTGCATATCCTCGATGCGAAGCACACCGTCGTGCATCCCTACACGTCGCCCGCTCGCATCGTTCAAGGCCGGCTGAGTTATGCGCCGGCGGAACACGAGGGCTAATCGCGCCGACAAGCGCCACTTCGCACAGGACCTCGTTTATCGTCGATTCTTTGGGGCGGCCATTAGCGAGATCCGCGAATTTGCGGTGCGATCGCCGCTGGCGCGTAGCTTGAACCCGCACGGAGAGTGACAAAGAATGAACATGAAGCTTGTCAGCAGCATAGACGTTGTAGCACGTTCGCGACTGGTGACGATAAACGTCGATGCGTTGCTCGTGGACGTAGCGAAACTGCTCTCGAGCACGCAGATCAGTCTTGTCGTCGTCTGTAATTCCGATGGGGCAATGGTGGGTGTTATCACCAAAACGAATATCGTCCAGCAGATCGGTCGTTGCGGGGACAGCGTCTGCACGACCGTGGCCGCTGACGTGATGACCCGGGATGTCGCCTACTGCCGCCCGACCGACTCCCTGCCCGATGTCTTGTCGATGATGCAGAAGTGCGGCTTCGTACACATTCCCGTCGTCGACGAGAATTCCAAACCGTCTGGCGTCGTCAATGCGCGAGATGCGCTTCGGGCGCTGATGGCGGAAGAAAAGTACGAAGCGTCGCTTCTGCGGGATTACGTAATGGGTATCGGCTACCGGTGAGGATTGGCCGATGACACGCGCAGACCGAAGGCCGATCGTCCTCATCACCGGCGCGACCGGCAACCTCGGCCGTTCGCTCGGCGAGGCGCTCGCTCGCGACTACCGGATCGTCGGGCTCGACCTTAAGGCGGAGGGCGCCGACTTCCCTGTGTTCGAGGCCGACTTCACGTCCGATGCCGCGGTCGAGCTGGCATTGCGCAAGGTCCGCGACGCGTTCGGCTCGCGCATCGCCAGCGTCATCCACCTCGTCGCCTATTTCGACTTTACCGGCGAGGACCACCCGCTCTACCAATCCGTCAATGTCGAGGGCACGCGGTGCCTTCTGCGCGCGCTGCAGGACTTCGAAGTCAAGCAATTCGTCTATGCGAGCACTATGCTCGTGCACGCGCCTTGCCGCCCCGGCGAGCGCATCGACGAGCACCAGCCGATCGAACCGCGCTGGGCGTATCCGAAGTCGAAGGCCGCCGCCGAAGCGCAGATCAAGGCCGAACACAAACACATTCCTTACGTCATTCTGCGGCTGGCCGGCGTCTACGACGAGCACGCAACCGTGCCGACGATGGCCCAGCAAATGGCACGGATCTACGAGCGCGACTTCCAGAGCTACTTCTACTCAGGCAGCACGCTGGTCGGCCAGGCAATGCTCCACCGCGACGACATGCTCGAAGCGTTCCGCCGCGCCGTCGATCGCCGCGATGTGCTGCCGCCCGAAACCGAGATCCTGATCGGTGAGCCCGACGCGATCGGCTACGACGCGCTCCAGGACGAGCTCGGCGAGCTCATTCACGGTGTGGATGACTGGCCGACGCAGCGCCTGCCAAAGCCCATCGCCGCCGCCGGCGCGTGGGCGCAGGGCCAGCTCGAGCCGGTGATCCCCGACGCGATCGACGGGGGCGAGGCGCCGTTCATCAAACCCTTCATGGTCGCTATGGCCGACGACCACTACGCGCTCGACATCCGGCGCGCCCGCGATCTGCTCGGCTGGGAGCCGCGACACCGATTGAAAGATGAGCTGCCGCGCCTCGTCGCAGCTTTACAGAACGACCCGGCCGGTTGGTACGAAACCAACGGCGTCACGCCGCCGGCCTGGATCAGCAAGGCAAACGACCTGGGTAAAAATCCGGAGAAGCTACGCGTCCTCCATGAGGCGCAGGTTCGGACCGAGCACGGCGCCAACCGCTGGGCGCATTTCGTCAATATGGGCCTTGCCACTTGGCTCATCACTCAGCCGCTGCTGATCAACATCGAGGAACCGCTCCTGCGCCAGAGCGAAATAGGTCCTTGGCGCGACGCTCATGGTCTCCGCTGCCCTGGCGCTGTCCTGGCGCGCGCAATGGGCGCGCTGGCTGTGTGCCGGTATCGGCGCACTGGTGATGGGTGTGCCCTTCCTGTTCTCGACGGAGAACGCCGCCGCCTATCTTTCCGACACGCTCGTTGGTGCGCTGATCTTTGGCTTTGCAGTCTGCACCAAGCCCGAGCCGGGTCCCTCGGCGATCGCCGCGCTCACCGGTCCTGCGGTGCCGCCGGACTGGAGCTACAACCCGTCCGGCTGGACGCAGCGCTTGCCCATCATCGTGCTGGCGCTCCTCGGCCTCTACGTCTCACGCTACCTCGCTGCCTACCAACTTGGCCACATACCCGACGTATGGGATCCGTTCTTCGCCGGCTCGCCCCTGGATCCGCAAAACGGTACCGAGGAGATCATCACCTCCGCAGTTTCAAGAGCGTGGCCAGTCTCCGATGCCGCCGTCGGGGGCTACACTTATCTGCTTGAGATCCTCACCGGCATCGTCGGCTCGCGGATGCGTTGGCGCACCATGCCCTGGCTGGTGGTGCTGTTCGGCCTGATGATTGCGCCGCTCGGCATCACCTCGATCTTCTTTATCATCATCCAGCCGATCGTCATCGGCACCTGGAGCACCATTGCGCTGATCGGCGCGGCGGCGGTACTTATACAAATCCCTTATTCACTCGACGAACTGCTCGCAACTCTGCAGTTCCTGCGCCGTCGCGCGAAGGCCGGCCAGAACTGGCTGCGCGTGCTCTTCGTCGGCGACACCGACGAGATGCGGGAGACGCACAGCGAGCCCATCACCGACGAGTTCGACCAGTCGCCCGGCGCCGTGATCAAGAGTATGGTCGGCGGCGGCGTCAGCCTACCGTGGAACCTGGCTCTGGCAGCCCTCATTGGCCTGTCGCTACTGTTCACGCGCATTACGCTCGGTGCCGATGGCAGCCTGGCGAATGCCCACCACGTGATCGGCTCGCTTGTTCTGACCGTAGTCTCGATCGCCGCGGCTGAAGTCGCCCGGCCGGTGAGATATCTCAGTGTTCCACTTGGAGCCCTATTGATCGCTGCACCCTTCATGTTTGGTGCAAGCGTGGTTACGACCGTCGTCAGTATGGTCTTGGGCGCTGGGCTGGTAGTGCTCAGCATCCGCTGTGGCCCGATCCGGGAGCGCTACGGCAACTGGAATCGCTTGATAATTTAACCGATGTCACGGGGCGAAAAGAGTAGATTCCGTATTCGTCGACAGTCGCGTTCGCGACGAGACAGCAACCAGCACCCGCCCCGCCGCTGATTTGTGCAACAACGCCGCTTTGGGGTATCGTCATCGGCGTGATCGCCCTCGTCGTGCGCGCCTACGTGCTGCCGGGGTGCGCCGAATCGAGGTCCCAGCATGAAAGAGCAGGTAGCACCGTTGTCCCGCGTGAGCGAGATCTCGACCAAGGTGGCCGAAGTGCTTTCCGATCGACTGCGGACCGCACGAATAGGAATTTCAAAAGCCCTTTTTCGCCAAGAGGTAGAGTAGTGCTGGGCTCGTGAGCTGTCAAGCATACCGGTCCTCGGCCTGGGATCGGGGCAATTTCGGGCCCTTCCTCGGCCCGAGGCGCTATGTTTCGGAGCGTTTTGGCGTCTCGGGCGAGCGAGGGCCAAGGGGGAGGGTCGGCTCAGGGGCTGAACCGGATGGGAGGGGGGATCGGTGGGGGATCAGATGCTATGTAGGGCCACTCAGGCTACCCTTTCGGCGCATTGACTAAACTAACCCATCGAGAGGAGAGCGAAGATGAACCGAGTGACCCCCCTACAGAGCAACGATAACGCAGCAGAGGGCGTGTTGTACATGGCGATGGAGTTGGGCGACAAGCGCTGGAAGCTGGTGGCTGTGCGGCAAGGACGCCACCACCTTCAAGTAGGCGGCCAGGATTAGCAGAAAGATCAGATACCAGGTCAGATTGCGGCCCGGGATGAAGTGCGCCTGGACATGCAGCAGGAATACGTCCATCCAGCCCCAGCCGCGCGCGCGTCATCGGATCGCGCCCAGCCCTCGGTTCAAAACACGTATCGGTCCCAGCTCCCGTAGAAGTTGCGCACCGGCCCCCTCGGAATCGCGAGGACGATCAGGAGCGCGCCGCTCGCCACGCTGTTCCAGACAGCAAGGCTCGAGCCGACGCCATCGAGCAGCCAAGGTGCAGCGAGCAGCCACGCGCCGAACAGCATGTTCACGAAACGCACGGGGCGCGCGACCTCGGCCCACGCGATGATCGAGAAGGTCACGACCAGCGCGCCGACCAGATGATCGCTGCTCGCCATCGAGCCGGAGTTGTCAAACGTCATGCGGGTGAACATGAGCGAGATGCCGATTGCGATGCTCAGGACTAGCGGGGCAGGAACCGTCACGCCGCGCGCTCCTTCGGCGATCATCTCGCGCGTGGTGCCGGCAAATTCTTTGGCGTTGTCCTCGCTACCGCCGTCCATGGCATCCCCCATCCAGAACGTGCGCCACAACGCTTTGCCCTTGCGGTGCGCGTCCAGCATGAACTGGCCCATCGCGACGAACTCGTCGAGCGAATACGGAATCATGATGGCCATCGCGAGCGCAGCGATCAGGCACAAGCTGCACCAGGTGCCGATCACGATCGGCTGGACGATGATGAAGAAAATGCTGACGCCGCCCAATGGCACGACGAGAACGATGAAGCCCAACACCATCCAGGGCATCGTGCGCCAGCGCCGCTTATCGCCCATTACTGCCATCAGCAGCTCCATCACATAGGCGACGGTGCCGACGCCCGCATCGGCGATGGGCCAGGCCTTTGACATTTCGGAAGTGATAATGGTCATCGTTCCATCGCCAAAGAACGGATCCCAAGCGCGGTCGATGTGCCCGAGCTGATAGGCCGTGAGATAGCGCGAGATGAAAATCCCAAACACCGCGAGCGCAGCGATCGGCAGTCGCTGCAGCCAGCTCGACGGCGTGTAGTTCCAGCCGGGCGGGATGTCGGGGCCGCCCATCATGCCTTCCATACTCATACCCGGCATCATCGGGATCAGCACGGAGAACGCGATGACGAGCGCACCGACCAGCGTGCCGTTGTTGTAGGCCTCAGGTAGCGGGGTCCAGAAGACGAGCGGCGCGAAGAGGAGCCAGAAGCCGACCGCGGCGCTTGCCCATTGCGACCAGCTATAGCGGCGCGAGGGTGAGGCCGCGAGCATGCCGAAGATCACGATTAGCGCGCCGCTTACCATGTCGCTCCATGCCATCGCAAGATTGCGCCACTCGACGGAAGGGAGATTACGCTCCTTCATCACGCGCAGCACGTTCGCGTCGGGCACGTAATCACTCATATAGCCCAGCGCGAACGGACTCGTAACAAGCCAGAGACCCAGCACGATATTGGCGTAATGCGGCCAGAGCATCTTGCGGTGTTCTTCCCGCATCATGTCGCCGTGCTCGTGCCCGTTCATACCGGCCATCTCATGTGCGCCACCGTGCTCGACCATTTTCATCTGCTCGTCATGAGGCGCGGGCGCAGCGGCCGCAAGCTCGGTTGGTGGCTCCAATTTGTTATCCTTGTACCATTCGAGCGGATTCGCTTTCAGCATTGCGACCATTTTCGGCAGCATGGTGCGCAGGCCGAGCTTCGGAGCCCAACCCAAAATGTCTTTCGCGCGCGAAATGTCGAGCGCGTAATGGTCATCAGCGAGATCGACCATCCATGGCTTAATGAAAGGGTCTTCTCCGGGAAGCGCGTCTTCGACCCACGCGCCCGCCTTTGCAAGCGGTTTCGCGATTTCTTTCGTCTCCCATTCCCCGTTGTGTATGAGCCGCCCAAAGTCGCGCTGCAGTTCGCCGTAGCTCACGGTTTCCTCTTCCCCCATGAGCAATGTGAGTTCCGGCGGCAGCCCATTGCGCTTGTCCACGAGCCGGAACAAACCGTCGAGTAGATCGTCCATGTGCAGCATGGACTGCCCGCGATTCAAATCGCCAGGATAAAAATGGCTGACCAGCTTCTTCTCGTAGATGCGTGCCATCTGCTCGGTCAAGAAAGTGGAATTGCCCTCCTCATCGTAAATGCCGGCGAGGCGCAGAATCACTACAGGAACGGAACCTCGCTGTTGCTTGATCAATTGCTCGGTTTCGGCCTTCGACTGCGGATACGCCCACTTCGGTTCGAGCGGCGAATCTTCGTTGATGCGGCATCCCGGCTCGCAAGGCGCATGGACCAGCATCGTGCTGGCATAAACGAATTGCTCGGCTTCGAATTCTTGCAGCCCCTTGAGCAGCCGCTCGGTGCCGCGTACCGTGATTTCTTGATATTTCGGACTCGCTTCGCCCGAGAGATCGTAGTAGGCGGCGAGATGGATGACTGAGGCGATCCGCTTGCCGTAACCTTCGCGCACCCGTCTTAGCGCTAATTGAACGCTTTTGTCGGAACCAAAATCTACGCATACACACTCGGCGAAAGGCGGCGGATGCGGAGACATCTCGCGATCGAAGCCGATCAGATTGAATTTTCCTTTGAAGCGCTCGAGCAACGCCGATCCGATCCGGCCGGTGCTGCCGGTGACGATGAGGTTTGGTTTTTTCGAGTCCATGATCTCTCCTTATTGAAATTGAAAACTTGTTGTACGAGGGCGGTGAAACCCTCCGCGATTAGCTATTCTCGGTTGGAATAAACTTCTTCGTCGCGAGGTTCCCCGTCCAAGCCAATCATTAAGCCGCTAGGTCCCCCGCCAAGACTGAAGAATTTGATCGGACAGACCCCCTCCCACTACGAGGTCCTCGGCCTGACCTCGCCACGCCCGGGCTGGCGCAGTTCCTACCCTGCCCGCGATCGGCACGGCGGGCGCGAACAGGTCGGCCGTTCGTATTATACGGCAGCCGGCCGCGCCGCGTGTACAGCCATGCCGCCCCGATCGCACCGAACAGGCCGCCGAAAAAGGCGAGACCACCCGCATGCGCCACGGCTCGCGGGCGTACGCCAGCGGATCGTTCTGGAGGATGAAATAGTAGCCGTGCGCCAACCAACGTCCTTCCGAGAGTCCAGAGGAGCAGGTCCTCAAGCCCTGTCCCGTGCCACCCCTGCACGCGACGCCCAGCGGCGTACCAGCGCGGCTCCGACAATGAACGTCGCCGCTCAGCCGAGGCCGTATCAATTGACGGGAATCGGTCCCAGGTGCCACACGGGATTCGAGTGAAACTCAATCATCAGTTGCTCACAGCGTCATGCCGGACACCTTCAGACGGCCCTTCCGGAGCGCCCGCACCTTCATGATGTAGAAGATGACAGGGATGTTAATGAGCACGTGGATCGTCGAAGTGATCATCCCGCCGATGATCGGCGCCGCGATTGGCTGCATGACGTCAGAACCGACCCCGCTGCTCCACATGATCGGCACAAGCGATGCCATGACGACGCTCACCGTCATCAGCTTCGGCCGCAGCCGGAGCACCGATCCGCCGATCGTCGCTTCCAGGACGTCACGCTCGGTGATCTCGCCGCCTCGGTGAAGACGCTTGTCCAATG
>JALZID010000247.1 GCA_030860485.1 Pseudomonadota bacterium
TCGGCGAGAGTGGCGCAAAGCAAGGTGGAGCTTGCACGGGAGATGATCTTCGGGGCGCGGCGCCATGGGGTACGTTTCGGACATGTGGCCTTCGATGCAGTCTATGGCAGTGCTGGGTGGCTGTTGCGAGAACTCGACGATGAAGGGATCACCTTCATGGGGGAGGTGCGCTGTGACCAGCACCTCTTCCTGCAAGACCCGACTCCTTCGGTTCCACGTAGAACTTCGACGATGGGACGACCACCGAGCCTGCTTCGCACGGCGGCCCGTGCCATCACGGTGAGCGAGTGGCTCAAGGTCCAACCCGCTTCGGCTTGGCGACGCATCGTGTTGCGTGGTGGCGAGAAAGGCCCCATTACCATCGAGGCGCTCAGTGCGTGCGTGTGGCTGTGGGACGGCCAAGAAGACCACGCCCGGCGTTGGCATCTCTTCATGCGCCGCGAAATCGATCCCCGAAACCGTGAAGTTCGCGCTCTCCAACGCCAAGGCCGATACCTCGCTCCATCAACTCGCCTCGATGCAGGCGGCGCGCTTTTGGATCGAACACGCTTTGCGAGAAGCCAAGGACTGCCTGGGGATGGCTCAGTACCAAGTGCGCAAGTGGAACGGATGGCATCATCACATGGCGCTGGTGATGTTGGCGATGAACTTTCTGCTCAAGGAACAGCTGGCCCATCGAGTGGCAGTCAAGGACCTCACTCTCTCGGACCTTGTCTTCGCTATCGATGCGCTTCTGCCTCATCGCGCCCATGACCCGGACTCCGTGGCCGAGCTCATCGCAGAACGACACCAACGACGACAGAGCGCGCGTGAATCCGCCTATCGAAAACAGAACGCAGCTCTATTAAACCCATCGGCGGAGTGACAAAGTAGAATTAAGCGACACTCCTTTACAGCCGACGCGCCGGTTGAGGCGGCGAAAGACCGTTGAGATTTGGCTCATTTGTTCCTGCACGTCAGCGAGGTCGTCGCGTTCCTTGGAGGCCGGAAAGCACCAGCAGCAACGTTCTTGAGGAAAGCTCGAATGGATTGCTCCACTTTCCAGTGAAATACACGAATCCCGCAAGCACAGCCATGATGACCGCGGTACGAACCAGCGTCGCAAGATCAGAGTCCACTCCTTCAAGCCCGATCTTTGCAAAGATAGCCGTAAGCGCCGCGAATACGGCAGACAACAGTGCCCAGAAGAACCAGTTAGATGCCGTCGCCATGCTCGAAAGCGCCTCGGCGGTAGGGATGCCGGTTACCCGGCATCCATCGGGTCGCCGGAGGCGGTCACCCGCCCGCGGCTCCAACAGAACGTAGCGTGCGGATTTGCCGCACTACGCTCTTGAGGCGTTGGTTCACAGCACCGCAACAACTAGGGCATGCAGAGCCGCTCAGCTTTGAGCAGCTCACCCCCTGCGGCTTGTGTCAGAACATGCACGGTTCATTGCCCGCAGACGGTGACGGTCACCTGGCGCCGATGGCTATGACGACGATGCTCCCAAAGGTAGATCCCTTGCCAGGTCCCGAGCATACATCGGCCCTCGCTCACCGGGATGGTCAGCGCCGATTGGGTCAGCACCGAGCGCACGTGGGCCGGCATGTCGTCGGGACCCTCGGCGGTATGACGGAACAACGGGTCGCCATCCGGCACCAGACGCGCCATAAAGGCTTCCAGATCGCGCAATACGGTGGGATCGGCGTTCTCGCAGAGCATCAGCGAAGCGCTGGTGTGGTGCACGAACACATGGCATAGCCCCTGCCGGACGCCGCACCGGGAGACGATACGCGCCACATCCTCGGTCAGCTCGATGCTTCCCCTTCCTTGGGTGCGATAAGTCAGGCTTTCTTGCACTACCATGGCCTATTCAGCTCGAACATCGCCTGGATGCGACGGGTCTCCAGCCCACGGCAGTTCAAGATGGACCCCCGTTCTAACATTTGCAAATCTTCATCTCCTGTGTCTTGCAGCAAGCCCAATTGCCTCAGCACAACCACGGTGCCGAGGTTGCCCGCGTCTCCTTTATCGAAGCGGCGCGCCGAGGCCGCCGCCACGCCGGTGTCGAGGGGGGCACGATATTGAGGATTCTTCACCGTGACCTCGAAGTCGGCAAGCGAGATGTCGCTGAGGTCGCCGTGAGTGAGGCGGAAGTTGGGAGCCGGGCTGCCCCGGACCTTGGGGAGCTCGCCGACGGTGTGAATAGATTGCACTTGAGCGTTACGTTCGCCATGGCTTATCCTCGCCGCCCACTGCAGCGAAGGTCGGCCGTAGGCTACCATGCTACCATGCGCTGGATCCTCCCCATCGTCCAGGACGGTGCGGAGTGGGAAGCCTACCCGCTCACTCGCTGGTCGAATTTATGCTCGGATAGGGGCGTAAACCATCCGTCCCTGGATTGGCCGGCGACGTCCTGTCGCCCCGAGATGTGCCGCACGGGATTGCCCACCTTCGACAAGCTCACGACAGGCTTCTCGCTGGACGCCGGGATCCGCATCGAGGCCCGTGACCGGAAGGATTCGAAACCCAGGGCCAGGGCGTAGCCCTCTCTGGCGCGCCCAGGATGCAAGTCTTCCCGCTGCGGTGCGCCCGCTGTGGGGAGCCGATACGACTGATCCCTTCGTCACCGACCAGCGATCACGCGCATCTTCGCCCCTTCGGCGAGCCGGCCCAGCCTCCACGCGTCGAGCGAACGCGCAGCGACGACTTCGCGCGGATCAAGTGTTCCTGCCAGGGAGGCTGCGTGCCCGTGTAGCGGTCACCATAGCCACGCATATCATGGGGCTCATGCTTCCGCTTTTTTCAGTTGCCCCCTCCGGGCTTTTTGAACATCGCATTTGTTTGTGTTGCGCACCGTGGCGCTCATCGCGCCGTCCAGGGCTTTCCCGACCTGACTGGAGCTCATGAATATCACGGTCGCGAGCGCCGGATCCGAGCAGGCATCCATGATGCGCCTCTGATACGCCGCCCTAATCCGACTTTGCGCGCACTAGGAAGCGTAAGTTGGCCTGAACGAGGTCGGATAGGCCGGCTATATAGTCCAAGTACTGCCTCGGCTGACCGGTAGAGCGTGGTTCCCACTACGCCAGGGCGCCAGGGCGCGAGGAGTGGCAAAACGCGCTTCCCTGCGGGAGCGGAGCTTATTTTCAGCCCTATAATTGCCTTATCGCTAAGCGTGGTGCGCTTCGGGCAAGTCAGCGTCGAGCTACCGGGGCGCCACGCATCCCACCGCTGGACACGGAGCCACGGCGCCGACGTTTTGCTGCGGGGAATGCTTGCTGAATGCCGCTGGCGTGAGGATGGCCGCGGATACCGCCGTAGCGATCGCCCTCGAGCGGGCGAGCGCGACGAACGCGACATCAAGCAATCCGCTCATGTGCCGATCGCGCCAAGCGGCGCTCTTGCCGCCGAGGACAACACCGACCAAGCGATGATCGTTGCGGGTGGCCGACGCTACCAAGTTGAAACCCGAGGCTCGCACATAACCGGTCTTGATACCGTCGGCACCCAGGTAGCGACCGAGCAAGCGGTTGTGATTGTGATAGGTCCGGCCTTTGAAGGTAAATCGGTCGGTAGAAAACAGCCTGTAGTAGTGCGGAAAGCGGCGCATCAGCGCGACCCCCAAGCGGAGCATATCCCGCGCGGTGGTGTGTTGTCGCCGGTCGGGCAATCCGGAGGCGTTGCGGAACGAGGTATCGAGCATTCCGAGCCGCCGTGCCTCTCGATTCATCAGGTGCGCGAAGTGCGACTCAGTTTTTCCTACGGCCTCGGCCAACACCACCGCGGCATCGTTCGCGGATTGGGTGATGAGCGCCAGGATCGCGTCGCGGACGCCAATCGTGTGACTCTTGCGAAGGCCGAGCCGCGTCGGCTGCATGCGCGCGGCATGAGCCGAGACCGGAAGCCTCTGGGTCAGCGTGAGGCGATCGGCGTCCAACGCGGCGAACACCATGTACAGCGTCATGAGCTTGGTGAGCGACGCCGGTTGCGTACGGGCATCGGCATTGGCCTCGTGCAGTACCACCGCGTTGTCCACGTCGTACACGATAGAGGCGTAGGCCGGAGCCGCCCGGCTGGCCGGCGAAGAAACAAGCAGACCGAGGAGCACAAACGCGTACCCGAGAAAGGCGGGTTGGCGCGAGAGCTTCATAGGAGCAGCGCCCTTGCCGTCAGCCGCCCCACGCGAGCGCGTGTAATCGGTTTCCATAGGCACGTCTCCCCGTAAATGTCCTGGAATATGGCCAGTCTTCTGACGAAGGATCCCTTAGGGAACCTCTGCAAGAGGTTGCACGGCCCCATCTGCTTTCCTCGCCCCACAAAGCGCGGTCTTCCTTGGGCCGCTCCGCGCGGATTTCATGCTCGTGCGTCACTTTCCTAACGATAACGTGACTTGCTGCGCACCTTCGCTCAGTGTGGCTTGCTCATGACGCCCTTGCAGCGCTTCCCAAAAACCTTGCACTGTCGACTCCCACGCCTCTCTTCGGTAACGATGACTAACAAGGGTTGTGCCATCAGACGCAGCGCCGGTACCGACGGTGGCGCACTCGCAGTGACGATGGTAAGCATACAGCTACCCTGAGAGGTCATGGCGAACCGGATGACTAACCAACGTGCGTACAGCGGATTCTACGTTTATTGAACCATAAACATTCGGCGCAATACGCTCACGCTATTGCACCGTACGTGTGATGTGGAAGCGCCGCTCGTAAGAGCGTAGCGACCCGCACTCCGATGGCAGGGTAATGGCTAGCGCGCGGACCGGCCACGTTGAGGGTAGCCGGGTCCACGGCGTGAAGCCACTGCCGGAGCTGCGCCACGGCCTCCGCCGGCTGGAGAACCCTCAGGTCCAGATGAAGCACGGGCCTACCACACCGGACCGCTTCCTGGAAAGTGAGGAGGGAGCCGCCAGAGAGCGGGCCGCTCGAGACGATGAGCGTGGCATCCGAGTCGCGGACATTGAGCACGGTGCGGACCGCAGGATCGGCCAACGCAGCCTCGCGGAGACCCGTGTACCGCTCGGGGATGGAACCATCTTCGGCGAGGCGACCCTTGGGCACCCAGCCGCCGATCTCAAGGCCAAGCTCTAGCGCTACGTCCCACGCCGCACGATCGGCACCGGTTTGCCCGCCCGAAACTATCTTTTTCACCATTCCGGCCGGATGCAGGCATATCGAATGGGCCGCAAGTTGAGCCTAATGGACTGGTATTGCCCGTGCTCGCCGCTGTCCTCGGGGCTCAGGCGCAGATTTTGGTCGGCCCACTGACTTACCGTTAGCTCCGGCGGGGGGCTTGCTACCTGGGCGGCTTTGCGCACTACGCGCCGGAGCGCTGCCTGCCAGGTCCAATCGTGAGAGCTCCTGAAGCGCCTCACGGATCTCGGCGGTGAGGGCGTCTTGGCTTTTTTCCGTTCATTGATCACTGCAAGCCGCGACGAGAGCTTCGAGGGCAACGCCAGGCACCGGCGCGGAACGCGGCGACGAGCTGCTGCCAGGCCTGGACGACCTCATCGAACGGGAGTAGGGAGCGCTCGAGGGCGGCAATTTCGAGCTCCGCCTTCTCCGCCTTCGCCCGCATCAGCCGCGCCCGCTCGGTGTCTGCCTTCTCGCCGCTGGATCCCGCGGTCGTCCGATCGGCGGCTTTCCTGCCCTTCGGCATTCCCATCCTCTAAGTCCCCTCCATAGGCTACCCAAACACATGGGAAATCTCTCGCATCCTAACGGGTCATGTCGTCTTGTCGTCACCCCGGACAATGAAAATGACTCTCGCGGCAACCTTCTCCCCGCGAGAGAAGGGACTTCTACATTGTACAGCCTGGGTTCTGCAATCATCGAGGCCGACATCGCTCTGGCGGGTGCAGGCCTAGATCGAGGCTCCGCTCGGGGTAGATGCGCCGCGAGTTGGTCAAGACCGAGCGCCGCCGGGGGCTTGCGCTCCGGAACTCCCGGCCGCCAGCGCAGGACTAACATAGTTCTCGTCGGTTGGCGTAGAGGTTGCACTCGCGCAAGGGGGAATCGCCGTACCGGGGGGTCGCGGTACGCTATGGGTATCCGTGGGGAGCTTTGAACCTCAACGCGATGGGCCGGCCCGCTGTCATGCAGCCAGGGCAGCGCCTGCGGATCCCTTCGCGGCGGTCACAGCAAGGCAGGTTACTGACATCGTACTATGGAACCCGCTGCGCCCAGGCGCTTTGGGAAGTTTCTGGCGTGGGCCGTGGCGATCGCGGCGCTCACGTTGGGCGCCAACTTCATCTTCCGCGAGCTTGAATCTTCGGAGCTACAGGCCCGTTATCTCTCATCTCTAAGCAAAGAGCTGACTTACCGGCTGGAGCCGGGGTTGAGCGACCAGATCCGGTTCCCCACGACCGGACCCTACGATCAGCGGCTGGGCTACATCGACCTCCCCCAATACGTAGAGCGCCTGCGTAAGCTCGGCTTCGCGGTCACCGCCCAGGCGCGCGTCTCGCCAGCGCTCGCGCGGGTCTTTGACGTTGGCCTCTTTACCATGTACCCGGAGAAGACACAGGGCGGCTTGCGCCTCGTTGATCGCGATGATCAGGCGCTGTTTGGCGTCTCGTATCCGACGCGGATCTATTCTGACTTCCAGGAAATCCCCCCCATCATCCTCAATACCCTGCTATATATCGAGAACCGCGAGCTGCTGGATGAGTACCTGCGCAACAGGAACCCGGCCATCGAGTGGGATCGCTTCGCCGGCGCGAGCCTCGATGTGTTGATCAACAAGCTCGGTGCCAACATCCACGTCTCAGGCGGCAGCACGCTAGCGACGCAGCTCGAGAAGTACCGCCATTCCCCTGGTGGGCGCACGGCTTCCATTCCCGAAAAGCTGCGGCAGGTAGCGAGCGCCTCGCTGCGCGCCTATCTCAAGAGCCCCGATACGATCGAGACGCGACGGGCAATCGCCCTTGCCTATCTGAACACGGTGCCCCTGGCAGCCGCCCCGGGTTACGGCGAGGTGCACGGCCTCGGGGACGGACTGTGGACATGGTATGGCCGCGAGCTCACGGAGGTGAACCGGTTGTTGAGCAACGAGGCGATCTACGCCACGGCGCTAGTCGACACCGAGCAGGCCTCTTCCTATCGCGACACCCTGTCGCTCATCCTGGCGCAGCGTCGTCCGGCGTATTATCTGGGCCGTGGACAGAAGTCCCTTAAGCGATTGACGGACAGCCACTTGCGGCTGCTGGCGCAGAACGGGATCATCCCGAACTCCCTGCGCGATGCCGCGCTTCGGGTGCCGAGCGCCCTGCGCCGGGAGCCCACCGAAGCCCTCGAGCCCCCGCCGGTGAGCAAGACCGATTCGGTGTTGCGCGCCCGCCTGGGCTCGGCCCTGGGTATAGCGCGGCTCTATGACCTGGACCGCCTCGACCTCACTGCCCGGTCCACGATCGACCAGGACACGCAACAGGCGGTGACCCGGGCCCTGCGGAGACTGTCGGAGCCGGAACAGGCGCGTGCCGCGGGGCTCTATGGTTTTCGCTTGTTCGGCGAGGGTGACGACCTCAGCCCGGTCGTTTATAGCCTGATGCTCTTCGAGCGCGGCCCGAATGGCAGCCGCCTGCGGGTGCAAACCGACAATTACGGCGGGCCCCTGGACATCAACGAGGGGATCCGGCTCGACCTCGGATCCACCGCCAAGCTGCGCACCCTGTTGAACTACCTCGAGATCATTGCGGAGCTCCATCGGCGTTACGCAGGCCGGTCGCCTGCTGAGCTGCGCACGGTTGGGCTGCACCGGCGCGATTGGTTGTCGCGCTGGGTCATCGAGCAGCTGCGTGCAAGGCCCGAGCTAAGCCTGCCAGAGATCCTCGATGCTGCCATGGAGCGGCGTTACTCGGCGAGCCCTTTTGAGCAATTCTTCACCGGTGGGGGAATACACAGCTTCGCGAATTTTGACAAGGCCGATAACAAAAAGATCATGGGCGTGAGGGAGGCGTTTCGCAACTCAGTCAATCTGGTGTTCGTACGCCTGATGCGCGATATCGTCTATCACTACCTCTACCGGCCCGGGGCCGTGGGCGAGAAGATAGAATCCGGCGACGAGCAATGGCGCCGGAGATACCTCGAGCGGTTTGCCGACCAGGAGGGAAAGGTGTTTCTGCGCCGCTTCTACGCGAAGTACCGTGGTCTGGACGCCCCGACGAGCTTGAGGGTGCTGACCCAGAGCGTGCGCCCGGTTCCAGCGCGCCTTAGCACTATCTATCGGTCCGTCTATCCCGAGCATGATGTCGCCTCATTCGCGGCGTACCTGCGCACCCATGCCACGACCAAACGCTTGAGCGATGAGGACATCGTGCACATGTACGAGAAATACTCGCCGGAGCGTTTCAACCTCCACGACCGTGGTTACATCGCGCACATCCACCCCCTGGAGTTATGGCTCGCAGGCTATCTCATCACGCACCCGGGCTCCCCCCTCGAAGAGGTCTACGCGGCGAGCGTGGAGGAACGCCTGGCGGTCTATCAATGGTTGTTTAGGACACGTCACCGCTATGGCCAGAACAAGCGCATCCAGGCGCTGCTCGAGGTCGAGGCCTTTGCCGAGATCCACAGCACCTGGAGGCGGCTTGGCTATCCCTTCCGCAGCCTGACCGCCTCCTATGCCTGCGCCATCGGGGCCTCGGCCGATCGACCGGCGGCGCTGGCGGAGCTCATCGGCATCCTGCTGAATGACGGGGTGCGCTACCCGATCATACGGTTCGACTACCTGCACTTCGCGGCGGGCACCCCTTATGAGACCGTCCTCGAGCGTGCCCCGACCAGCGGGGAGCGCGTGCTGGACCCGGAGGTCGCGGCCGCTGCACGCAACGCGCTTACCGATGTGGTCGAGCGCGGTACGGCACAGCGCCTCAAGGGGGCCTATCTTGATAGCGACGGCACGCCCCTCGTGATCGCCGGAAAGACCGGAACAGGCGACCACCGCCGCGAGGTCTACGGCCCGGGCCGGCGATTGATCACCTCGGAGGTAATCAGCCGTTCGGCCACCTTCAGCTTTGCCCTGGGCGACCGGTTCTTCGGTGCTATCACGGCGTACGTGTCCGGACCAAAGGCGGCGCGTTATCGCTTCACGAGCAGCCTGCCGACGCAGGTGTTGAAGTCCCTTGCACCGGTCTTGGAGCCGTTGCTCGCGCGCGACCAGCCGAGCGAGCAAGGCGGGATGCTTGCGACTAAAGGTTGACGCTCGTGGTTGATTTTGGTGGCACCCCCCGGCTCGGGCGCCTGGGGGAGAAGGGAACACCATGCGAAACGGCGGATACGTGAACCAGGGATAAAGGTTCAGACCATCCACTCGGCCAAGGGGCTGCAATATCGCGTGGTCATCCTCATGTGGGGCGACCTGCTTCCTTCCGAGTTTCCAGACAGCGACGTGGAAGGCGAGCGCCGGCTGATGTATGTCGCGCTCACCCGTCCTGAGGACATGCTCTTTATCACGTGGACTCGGCTTTCATCAGAGACATCGGCAAGGTGGGTCTATTATAGTACTGGCGTTTACAATACCAATCTCATGGACTGGGCGCTGGCCTCGGCGGCTTCCCTTTTGCCTGATGTAGAGCTTGCCTGAGAACTTTGCGGAGAACACCCATGCTGGAATCAATCATTGCTGAATGGCCACGCTTCGCCACCATACTGGAATCAATCATCGCTGAGTGGCCACGCTACGTCACTCCAGAATCCATCGCTGCATTCGGTACTGGGATACTGCTCGGTGCCCTTATCGTGTGGTGGTTCATGCGCCGACGGGTACGTGCGGCCCGCGAACAACGCCGGGTAGAGTTCGAGGATGAACGTGGGATCCTGACGGAACGGCTCGAAGCCAATAACCGACAAATCCAGGATCTGAAAGAAGAAAATCAGCACCTCAGAGGGACCCATACAGAGATCCATACCGACCTGCGGGCACAAGCGGAAGTGCGCTCCGCGGCTGAAGAAAAGAACCAGCGCCTGCCAGAACTCGAGGCCTTGCTTCAGAGCAAGGAGGCCGCTCTCGATCGGCTACGCGAGGAGATCAGCGAGGAGCGACGGGCCACAGAAGAGAAGTTGCATCTACTCAACGAGGCGCAAGCCCGGCTCTCGGATACCTTCAAGGCCCTCTCAGCCGATGCCCTGAAGAGCAACAATCAGACCTTTCTGGAACTTGCCAAGACCAGCCTGGAGCGATTTCACGTGCTATTGCTATCATACAGGTTGTATCTTGGTCAAGGCGCTAAGGGCGAGCTCGAGGCCCGGCCAGAAGGCCATTAGCGAATTGGTCAACCCCGTCAAGGAATCGCTGGAGAAGGTGGACGGCAAGATCCAGGAGATCGAGAAGGCCGGGGTCGGGGCTTATTCGGGCAGCCCCGGGTAGGGTTCCATCAGGGACCGCACGGTATCCAGGCTGGTTCGCGGATTGAGTCAGGTGGCGTAAGCCTCCTCTGGGAGGATGACCACCCTATTGTGGATCTCGGCGACGAGCGCGTTGGCCGGCCGACCACGATGGTACAGGACAGGAGGCGCTCCTCTGGCCCGCATCATTCGTCCCAGAGGCCTGCGAAGGCAAGCCCTCCATCGTCCGCGGCAGTCAGGTAGTATGGCTGTTTGCGGCCGGTCTCGGTCTTCTGTCAAGCATCGGGTCCTCGGCCTGGGATCGGAGCATTGTTGGGGCCCTTCCTCGGCCCGAGGCGATGAGCCGCTCGGAAAGCCAGGCACACGGACGTTGCCTGCTTGATGTTTCCCACGCCGATGTCGATGCTGAACTTTTACGTCAACTCAAAAGCTTAATCCTTCGCCTGTCGTTTGCGTTGGATTAGGTCAGAACCTCGCGCGCAGCGCTTGACCCCGCCACTCGCTGTAAGGTCTACAAGGGCAACGGGTAATCCTTACCTGACCTCCTCGCAAACATGTATCTTATTCTCATTCGCCGCACCTCAGGTACTTGATCGCAAGGGCAATAGCATGGAACAGAAGCCTATGGCATATCCGTTGCCTACGCCTGCTTTGCATTATTTATAGAGGAGAACCTATGACGACAATGATACTCATGGGCATCGGCGCTGCGATGATGTATTTCTTTGATCCGGATTCGGGCGGACCGCGCCGCGAGCGTTTGTGCAACCGAATCCTGCATGCACCCGTTACCAAAGGAGAATCGCGATGAGCAAATATTTATTGGGCTGGCTGCTGGGCGTCCCGGCGATCGTGCTGGTCATCATCTATCTCATATTCAACTAGCGAATCGCCGTTACGCTACTTACGTTGATCGAGCTCATCGGCTGACATCCCCTTGGGGATGTTCGAGGGCCCGTTCCCCCTCGTCCTGGAAGCGGCTGTCGCCGATGCCGAGCATCAAGCCGGCACGCTCCGTCCCTGCGGCCCACGCCCGCGAGCAAGCGCCTGGTCGTAGCGCTCTCGATTCCTGAGATCGCCAACGCTGTCGTCATCCGTATCCTGAAGGAAGCGCGGATAGATCTGATAGACCGCGCCCCATCTTCCACCATGCGCCCAATCATGCGAAGCGAGCCTTCGGGATGTGGGTTATCCGGCCATCTGAGTCGGTAGCCTACACCCGGCCAGAGCACCGGGGTTCCGTCGCGGCAGACGAACCCAGGGCTGATGTATAACGGGGCACCATCCTTCTGTTCGGGGCCCTCAACCCCCTTACGGTCCCGCAGCTTATGCCGCGGCAAGACCGGGACGAAGCCGGTGCTGGGCATGCGTGCAAGGCCAAGGCGCGGAGCAACGGCCGGCCGGATGCACGGCGGGCTTCGACTGGTCCCAGGACCCCGAAGCGCCGGGCCAGGGTGTCGGCCGCCATAAAAGAAGGCCTGGGCTGAACAGGTGATGAGCGCCGGGCAAGAATATCGGCGGGCCTGCAGCGGTATTGGGCGTCTCTGAAAGAGTCCGTGACGCGTGTGCGTACTGCATGACAAATTGGTCCTTCAGGCACCGGCGGAGGCATCGTGACCCTCCTGGAGCGAGATCGAATTCACCTGACATTTCGGGCGAATAGCATTCGACGCATAGGTTGCCATTTATGCCTACACTATTCGTAGCTACAAAGACCCCGTCGCATAAACGGGCTTGTCGACAGCTTCGTTAGCATGCCATAGAATGACGCTGGAGTCCTAGGTTCGAGTCACCGCGAGCACGCAATTTACATGGGAGAAAATCCACTATGGCCCAAGACGATATCCCGTTGACGCCGGTCACCCCGCCGCGCGCTCAGGCGCCGCCCGCGCAGCAGATTATCGTCCAGCAGCCGTCGAGCGCGTTCGGCCGCTTTGGCAAGTGGCTGCTTGCGGCGCTTGTCCTTGCAGTGCTGTTCATTATCGGCCTGTACAGCAGTTACCACAGCTACTTCAGCCCGTCGGAGGCGCCGCAGGAAAAGTACCATTCGCTAGCTCGGCATGCGCTGAAGAAGGTCGCGATCATCGACATTAGTGGGGCAATCATGGAAGGGGAGGACAGTTTTGCCAAAAAGCAGATCGATCGCGTGCGCGAGGATAGTGATGTGGTGGGGGTCGTGGTGCGGATCAACTCGCCCGGCGGCACCGTCACCGGCAGCGATTACATCTACCACCACCTGCGAGAGTTGAAGGACGAGCGCGAGAAGAAGGAGGAAGGGCCTTTCCCCTTGGTGGTGAGCATGGGCAGCATCTGCGCCAGCGGCGGCTACTACGTAGCGATGGCCGTGGGCGATCAGAAGAACGCGATTTTTGCCGAACCGACGACATGGACCGGCTCGATCGGCGTGATCATTCCACACTTTGATTTGTCGGGGGCACTCAAAGGAATTGGCGCCAACGACGACTCGATCGCGAGCGGCCCGCTGAAGCAAATGGGAACACCCACGCGGCCAATGACCGAGGAGGAGCGGAAAATCTTGCAAAACCTCGTGGACGAAAACTTCAAGGGGTTCAAGGAGATCGTCGCCAGCGGCCGGCCGAAATTCAAGCAGCACCCGGCGGCATTGGATGCTGTCGCGACCGGTCAGATTTTTACGGCAGACCAGGCATTGGAGCGCGGGCTCGTAGACCAGATCGGGTTCGTTGAGGCAGCCATTGCTCGCGTGACCGAGCTGGCGGGGCAGAGCGCGGGCGACGTGCGCTGCGTGAAATACGAGGAGGAGCCGACATTGATCGGTTCACTGGTAGGGGCCGAGGCACGAGCCCGAGCACGGTGCAGCGTTGATGTCAGCGCGCTGATCGACTTAACCGCCCCGCGAGCGTATTACCTTTGGTCATGGGTGCCGGCGGCGATGTCGAATTCCCGATGAGAGAAACCACCGAGACACGGAGGACACGGACTGGTCATGTCATTTGGTCCGGCAATTCAGATAGCGAAATGACACATGACCAATTTGCAAATGACAAATTGATTTGTCTCTCTCTTCCGTAGTCTCCTTGCCTCCATGGGACGGTGGAACCCGTCTTCGCCAATCGTACTGGGCCAACCCTGGTCGCCAGGAGCGCGACCAGATCAACAGCTGGGATGATGGCCACGGGTTCTACTTCGACGACCCGGACGGCCACCTGCTGGAGATCATTACTCGTCCGTACGGCAGCGGTGGTACGGCGGTGTCCCGACCTCACCCCTTGGTCGCGTTGGGAGCGATGTCGGGGAGGATAGGACGCAAGAGCCGGATGTAGGGGCACGAAAAGAACAATAGCACGCAGAACCCAAGGGGAGTGGGTTCGTCGATGGCTGTATGGAAAGCGCTCGATGAGGGCATGCAACCGCAGGCGACGCAGATCGTAGCTCATCCTGCCCTCGGGGGTAATGGGCGGGGTCGAGACCCAGCAGTTGAGCCAGCAAGACGCGCCTGAACGCCCTCGCTTGCAGGCTGAACAACACCAGCACGCTGAACAGCGCTTGTACACGTCTATCTCCGAAGCGCAACGCCGAAGCCGGTTAGCTGGGCATGTCGATCTGAGGCCCCGCCAAACGACTATTCAGTACCCGGAACCCTGACCACCGACCTGGAGCATGCCATGAAGTACCTGTGCCTGGCCTACGAAGAAGAGAAGAAGCTCAACGCCCTGTCCCAGAGCGAGTGGGACGCCCTCATGATGGCCCCGATGCGGCGTCCAGCACGGAACCAGTACTGAGTCCACCGTCTTCTGTCCGGACGGTGAGGCATTCAATAAAGAAACTGGGAAGTGTGAGTAGCTCGGTAACCTTATCGGGTTAGGAGAAATTAAGATGGGATGGGGTACTCGTCCTGGGTTTTTTAGTGGGTCTGGCTCTTGGGGTAAAATACCACAAGGAGATCATGTCACTCATCGGCACCGCTGAAGCACGGGTAGCTACTTGGAAGCAAGGTTTAAAAGGAGGCGAGGTAAAAGTAGGTATGTCGAGGGACAGGCAAGGGCTTTATGAAGGTACCGATGAGACACGTTCAATGGGTGCTAGAGATGAGCTTCAGGGCGAGGGTGATCGGGAATCTGCGCGTCGCTATGATGAGGCCACTAAAGCCTTTGTAGAATCAGGGAAAGTCAAAGAACACGCCGACACAACGGCGAATATCTCCCCAGAAGAGGAAGCGCGAACTTGGAGAAGCTGAAAAGGTTGGCAAAGAGCGTGCAAAGGAGGAAGACATGTATCGGCTCGACAAGCGTGAGCGTCGGCCTGGGGCAGCTTTTTGGTGCCTGGTCTACTTGCAATAAGACCAACGGCAATGAGCTTCATGATTCAAGAGAGGAACTTCTATGAAGAAATGTAATGAAGTGATGACGAAGGACCCGGTTTACTGCTTGCCGAACGACGCGGTGGCAAGGGCAGCGCAATTGATGAAGAAGGAGAATATCGGTCCAATCCCTGTCATCGAAAACGAACGGACTAAAAAGTTGGTTGGCATCGTAACCGATCGCGATCTGGCTTTAAAAGTGGTTGCCGATGGGCGCGATCCTAAAGTCACCAAAGTGGAAGAAGTGATGACGCGCGAGGTCGTAACCTGCCGCCCTGAAGATGACCTGCAAAAGGCGCTAGATGCGATGTCGGAGCATCAATTGCGCCGCATTCCCGTCGTTGAGGATGGCAATAAATTGGTCGGGATTATCGCCCAGGCAGACGTGGCGACGCGCGTTAACCAACCTCAGAAAACCGCTGAAACGGTGAAAGGAATTTCACAATCCAGCGCGAAGTAGGAGAGCGATCGGCGGCCAGCGTTTGCCAACCCGGGCCGAACGTACTGCGCGAGGGGATCAAGTGATGACACGGGCAAGGTCCTAAGGAACTTCTGCAAAAGTCCCCGATCTGATCGGTCGGGGCGACCGCATACAGGCGAGGACGACGATGAAAGAGCAACTGACGCTGGGCACCGGTTTCGAGAAGTACAGCAAGACGACGCGTCGGGAGAAGTTTCTCACCGAGATGGACCGCATCGTGCCGTGGGGAGAGCTGTGCGCGCTGATAGCCCCGGTGTATCCGAAGGCCGGGGACGGCCGCCCGCCGAAGGAGCTGGAGATGATGCTGCGGGTGTACTTTCTGCAGCAGTGGTTCAACCTCTCGGACCCGGGGGTGGAAGAAGCCCTCTACGACTCGGTGTCGATGCGCCGCTTTGCGGGCATCGACCTCGGCGAGATGCCGGTGCCGGATGAATCGACGGTGCTGCGCTTCCGCCATTTGCTCGAAGCACATGGGCTCGGGAAGAAACTGTTCCAGCAGGTGCATGCCTACCTGGAGCGCCAAGGCATCAAGGTGGGCACCGGCACGATTGTCGATGCCACGATCATCAGCGCTCCGCCCTCGACTAAGAACAAGGACAAGAGCCGCGACCCGGACATGCACCAGACGAAGAAGGGCAATCAGTGGTATTTCGGGATGAAAGCGCACATCGGCGTGGACAGCCAGACCAAGGTCATCCACGCCGTGGTCGCCACCCCGGCGAATGTGCACGATTCGGTGTGCCTCCCCGACCTCTTGCATGGGGAGGAGACCCGCCTGTGGGGGGACTCGGCCTATCAAGGACAAACCGAGGTCATCCGAAAGCATGCGCCCAAGGCCAAAGACCTCACGAACCGTCGTTACCGGTACCAGGACGCCGTCAATGAGGCCGAGCGGGCGAAGAACAAAATCAAGTCCAGCGTGCGCGCCAAGGTCGAGCATCCCTTCCTCATCATCAAGCGTGTCTTCGGCTTCGTGAAGACCCGCTACAAGGGGTTGGCGAAGAATGCGCATCGGTTGTTCGTGACCTGTGCGCTGACCAATCTGTACCTCACGCGCCGGCGATTGTGGCGACGGTCGGGGGCGTAGTGTGCCTGCAGCACGCCAAAGAGGGTGAAAACGGCCTCGGAAACGATGAAAAACAGACCTAACAGCCGCGGTTGCGTCTGAAATCGGTCGTATGCGCACTGCCCGACCATTTTCGGTTACTTGTTCAGAGGTTCCCTAAGTCTCGATAGGCGCGAGTCAAAGTGGCATTCAATCAATCAGGAGGCGGATGGGCTATGACATCAGGCGAGACGTATCGTTGCACGAACCCGAATTGCGGGTGCGAAGTGAAGGTCACGCAGGGCGCGAAGGCAGGTGGGGGCGGTGAGGCGCCTCCACGCTGTTGTTGCGGCACAGAGATGAAAAAGGCCTCATAAACATCTGTTCGCCAGCGGGAAGTTACCTCAGTCTGAGAGGGGGACGGGCACCGCGACGAAAGCATCGAGCCGAGCCGAGTAAATCGGCTTACTTAATCGATTCCCTAATCACCCTTGCGGGGAGGTGTCCGTTCTCTGACCAGATAGCAGGTAATACCATGACCGATAAGCAGACCCAAGAACAGGCCCCAAAGGGCAACATGCTCAAAGACCCCGACCACTGGAACACCGGCGAAGAACCCATGACTGGCGCGCAGCGCTCCTATCTCAAGACGCTTTCCGAGGAGGCCGGCGAGCCCTTCGATGAGCATCTCACCAAAGCGGAAGCGTCGAAACGCATCGAAGATTTACAACAGAAGACCGGGCGCGGCGTCGGCACAAATGCAACATAGCTTCGCACGCCCCCGGTGGCTTTCCTAGGGCTGACCTTACGCTCCAGCACACACCACGGTCCGTTACTGAAGGAGGTGCACCCATTTTGGTGCACCCGCCCTGACCGTGCCGCATTTACACCGCGATCCGGGCGACGGCGAGGTCACCCGCTCCGTAAAAAAGGGCGCTGTACCCTCATCCCTCGCCAGGCCCGGCACGTGCGTGGACGCCCTTCCCTCCTTTGGGTGTGGCCAGGTCGCCTGCGTTGCAGGACAAGCCGCGGCAGGGAGAGGTCACGGATCCCATGAGGCGGAGGCGCGTACCGGAATTCACCCCAAGCGCTCGGTCCAGGAACTTCACAGCCTCGTGACGCGCTGATCGTCGCATCCAGTCGGCAAAAGGCTTGGCGGTTCGTCAGTCAATGTCATGGACTATCTGCATCAACTCCAGTGGCCCGCGATCATTGTCACGGTAGTCGCCGCGTGGCTCATTGCCTCGCAGGCCAAACGTAGGCGTCAGATCGGTTTTTGGTGCTTCCTACTTAGCAACGTTCTCTGGGTAATCTGGGGTTGGAATGACCGTGCTTATGCAGTCGTTGTCCTCCAGATAGCCTTGGCAATCCTGAACATTCGCGGTGCCTACAAGAATGAAGAGTCGAGCATCAAGTCGGAGGACCTAACATAGGTCTAACCTATGCGTCGAGCGGACAGCTACTGACAGGGCTGGTATCTGCCGCTTTGTCAAATGTTGGGCTTCACAAACCATGAAAGCAGGAAAGCTATACTTTGTAGCCCGCGACCGTGAAAAGTGGCATATAGTCCATGGCCTCCGATCAAACGCCATTAGGGAACCGCCATGCCTAGGCCCTGTGAGTTGGCAAGGTGGGCGGCTGCACCCAGCCAGAGCACCAGGGTCGCGTCAGCAGAGTAGCTTAGGGCTGATGTATAATGAGAATATAATATACTTCCGGATGGCCCTCCCCTAGCCGCGGGCGTGGGTAGGTCGGAACGCACGATACTGGCATCTGCATCAGCGGTTAGAAATTCAAACGCACAAATCGGAGCAAAGATGTCAAGGAATATAGCACCTTGCTTAGTTTAGTGACGTTAACAAAACGAACTGGGATTTTTGTGATCACCGTTTTAATGGGGTTACAGGCGGCGTTGGCAAAATACGAGCCAAAAAAGCTACTCGCTGCTCCTCTAATCACCGGCGCGAGCGTGAGTGCTGACTGGAAATCCTTAAGTCCTGGCAAGAGACTTGCGCTGAAATATACCGATTCAGAGAAAATAAGGACTCGTGCTGTCGGAGGGAGAGCGGGAGTTGAAACTATAAAAACTCTCAACGACGCTGACTTTACTGGCAGGAGCATTGTGCTTGCGCTTGATTTTCTTTTTTGGGATTCAACTCTAGAATCCATTTCGGGAAGCCTTCTTGCGCTTGATCAACTCATTGAGATTCCCGCGCTCTTACCCCCAGGGCGTCAACCTCAGAGGGAGAAGCTAAATAAAGCCATTCACGCGAACTGCGTCGCGAGCGAAAATTGCTACGTGATGGCGTTCGATAAACTGCACCGTCAAATTCGCCGCGATGGATACTTGGTGATAAAAAATAGGAGATTTACACTTCGCGAGTTAATTCCAGATGGTTTGCATCTGAGCGAAGTCGCGGGGCAGGAATTAATGGACCGGTTAGAAGCGCTTATTTCGCATTGATTGTGTTCAAGAGGTCAAGTCAAGTAGTTAGCCCCTTGGGAGAGGCGTGGGGTCGTTCGCGCCTTCGCGGTCCCGGTTCAACGCCCGATGGCGCCATCCGCGGTCAAGAGAAGCCCGACACCGACCCTCCGCACCGGGCCGCCGGCAGAGGAGCCCAAGTGTGGTGTATAATCGGGTAAATACATGAGGAATTCTTGTGGTAAAATACTCTCCGCACGTACCGTATCGGCATCTTTTTTCTTTCGGTTTCATACCCGTATTTATGAGACTAGGGATCGAACTTGTGGGACCAGGACCTACAGACCCGCCCCCAGGACCTACAGAGCCACCCCCAGGACCTACGGAAC
>JALZID010000248.1 GCA_030860485.1 Pseudomonadota bacterium
AGGGGAGCACCGCCGACGTGAACGCGACGTTCCTTCAACCGTTCGTCTCCTACACCACGAAGACGTTCACGACGTTCGGCCTGAACACCGAGTCCACCTACGATTGGGAAAATAACCAATGGACAGCGCCGCTGAATTTGCAAGTCAGCCAACTCCTCAAGCTCGGCAAGCAGCCCATCCAGCTCACGCTCGGCGGGCGTTACTACGCCGAGAAGCCCGAAGGCGGACCGGACTGGGGCCTACGCTTCGTCATCACGTTCCTGTTTCCGAAATGAATCACGCGGATTTAAGATCAACAAACGTATAATCGCGCCTCTCTTAGTCCCGTCGGCATTAAAACCCGTGTTCACCTCAAAGGAGGAAAGTTATGAAGATCTTCCGAAAACAAAACATCATTGTCGCCGCACTTGCGAGCGTGCTGGTCATCACGAGCGCGCAGGCAAAGACTCCCGGATTCAACACCGAGATCCCTGAGAAGATCATGACGCCCGATACGGTGGAAACACCTATTGGAACGCTCAAGTTCGTGGACGGCGTCCCCACGGCGGAGACGACCAAAACCGTTTACGACCATCTCGACTTTCTCCGTGGCGTTGAGGTTTTCCTCAACTTCATTCCTGCCGCATCCATGGAAGGATTACGCCTGGGCGCCATCGAGCACGGCGCCACCAAGAGCAATCAGGCCCTGCTGTTCGATCAATTGATGGATTCCAACCCGCTGTTTCTCACGGGCAACACCGACACCGTCTATTGCCTCATGTTCCTGGATCTGGAAGTGGACGGCCCGACTGTCGTTGAAGTCCCGGCCGGCACCGGTCCCGGCACCGTGAACGACGCGTTCTTCCGTTTTGTCGAAGACATGGGCGGGCCCGGCCCGGATCAAGGCAAAGGCGGCAAATACCTCATCGTTCCTCCTGGCTATGAAGGCAGCTTGCCGAAGGACAAGAAGGACGGTGGCGACTACTTCGTCCGGAATTCCCCTTCGTACGTCAACTGGGTGCCTCTTCGCGGCTTCCTCGTCGATGGCAAGACCGATGCGGCCGTAAAGATGTTCAGGGAGGGCGTCAAGGTTTATCCGTTCAGCAAGGCCGCCAACCCGCCGAAGATGGAGTTCATCAGCAGCTCCAAGGTTTCTTTCAACACGGTGCACGCCAACAACTTCGAGTTCTTCAATGAACTCGATCACGTGATCCAGAAAGAGCCGATTGATTTCATCGATCCCGAACTGCGCGGCCTGGCGGCAAGCATCGGCATCAAGAAGGGGCAAAAGTTCGCGCCCGATGAACGCATGAAAAAGATCCTGACCGACGCCGTCGCGGTGGGTAACGCGACCGCGCGAGCGATACATTTCCGCGATCGTGATTCGCGAAATGCCTTCTACCCGGGCAGCCAATGGACGACTCTTTTCGGCACCGCCGACTACCGATGGCTCGAAGATGGCGGAAATGCCGGCCGCAACTTGGATGCGCGCACGAAGTATTATTACGGCTACACTGTGAACACTCCAAAGATGGAGGCGAAGATCGTAGGCAAGGGCTCGCAATACGCGATCAGCTTCGCCGACAACGCCGGCAACCCGTTCGACGGCGCAAAGAATTACCAACTCCACGTTCCGGCGAACGTCCCCGCCAAAGATTTCTGGTCGGTGGTTATTTACGATCCGCAGACGCGCTCAGAACTCCAGACGAGTCAGCCGTTCCCCAGTAGGAATAATAAACGCGACAAGCTGATCGTCAACGCCGACGGCTCGGTGGATCTCACCTTCGGCTCCAAAGCGCCCAAGGACAGGGAAGCCAACTGGATTGCAACCGTGCCGGGCAAAGGTTGGTTCGCGATCTTCCGGTTGTATGGCCCGCTCGATCCGTGGTTCGAGAAGACCTGGCGGCCGGGCGAGATCGAACTCGTGAAATGAAACCGAAAGGAACACCAATCATGCCTACAAGACTCATCACACTCACCACAACCCTCGCGCTCGCCGCTGCGAGCCTCGCGCTCCCGGCCCTCGCTGCTGAGGAAGCCGCCACCACCGACATCGGCACGCTCGACAAGGCGACCGCCGAGCAGGCATTCAAGAAACCGCCTTACTCGCCTTATGCGGGTCGCAACTTCCCCACGCGGCCGTTTTTCGGCGACACCCATCTGCACACGTCGTTCTCGATGGATGCTGGGGCATTCGGCGCCCGGCTCGGACCGAAGGATGCGTATCGCTTTGCCAGGGGCGAAGAGATCACCGCCTCCAGCGGCCAGCAGGTCGAACTCTCCCGGCCGCTCGACTTCCTCGTGGTGACCGATCACTCGGACAACATGGGTTTCTTCCCGCAACTCTTCGCAGCCGATCCCAAAATGCTGGCCGACCCGACGGGCCGCCGTTGGTATGACATGATCCAATCGGGCAAAGGCGCGGACGCAGCGCTCGAGATCATCATCGCGTTCTCGCAGGGCAAATTTCCAAAGGCACTGGAGTTTCTCCCCGGCACCCCCGCCTATCGCACGGCGTGGCGCGAGACAATCAAGGCGGCAGAGGAAGCAAACGAGCCGGGGCGATTCACGGCCTTCATCGGCTATGAGTGGACCTCGAACACCGGCGGAAACAACCTGCACCGCAACGTCATCTTCCGCGACGACGGCGACAAGGCCAGCCGGGTCGAACCGTTCACCGTTTATCCGCCGATGGGCAGCGATGATCCGCGCGACCTGTGGAAATGGATGACCGCCTACGAGGAAAAGACCGGCGGCGAGGTGCTCGCCATTGCGCACAACGGTAATCTGAGCAACGGGCGCATGTTTCCGATCATCGAGCCCGGCACCGGCAAGAAGATTGACCGCGAATATGCCGAGACCCGCGCGAAGTGGGAGCGTCTCTACGAAGCCACGCAAATCAAGGGCGATGGCGAGTCGCATCCGTTCCTCTCGCCCAACGACGAATTCGCGAACTTCGAGCGCTGGGACAAGGGCAACCTGGATTTAAGCGAACTGAAGAAGCCGGAGATGTTCGAGTTCGAGTACGCCCGGTCGGCGCTCAAGAACGGTCTCAAGCTGGAAAACGAGCTGGGCGTCAATCCTTACAAGTTCGGCATGGTTGGATCGACCGACGCGCACACCGGCCTTGCCGCGGTCGAAGAGGACAACTTCTTCGGCAAGACCTCCGCCTCCGAACCCAGTCCGACCCGGGCGACGCATCCCTTTATGAAGACCGCCAAGGCCGTCATCATGGGCTGGGAACAGACCGCCTCGGGCTACGCAGCCGTCTGGGCGAAGGAGAACACGCGCGAGTCCATCTTCGACGCGATGAAGCGCCGCGAGACCTACGCCACCACCGGCTCGCGCATGGCCGTGCGCTTTTTCGGCGGCTTCGACTTCGACGCGAAGGACGCGGTCAACCGCATGCCAGCACAGATCGGCTACACCAAGGGCGTCCCGATGGGCGGCGACCTGAACAACGCACCCGCCGGCAAAGCGCCGACCTTCCTCGTGGCGGCGCTCAAAGATCCCATCGGCGGGAATCTCGACCGCTACCAGATCATCAAGGGCTGGCTCGATGCGAAGGGCGAATTGCATGAGAAGATTTACGACGTTGCCGTTTCCGGCGGTCGCGAAATCGGCGCGGATGGCCGCTGCAAGACGGCGGTGGGCAACACCGTGGACGTGCCGAACGCCACCTGGAGCAACACCATCGGCGCGCCGGAGTTGATCGCAGTTTGGAAAGACCCGGACTTCGATCCTGCGCTCCGCGCTTTCTACTACGGGCGCGTCATCGAAATCCCGACACCGCGCTGGACGGGGTATGACGCCAAGAAGTTCAGCGTGAAGATGCCGCCCGAGGTTCCGATGACCACGACCGAGCGCGCCTATACCTCGCCGATCTGGTATACGCCGGAGAAGTAGGAACCCGTGAGGTTTCATATGAAGAAACTCCTGCGCGAACCGCTGGTGCATTTCCTTCTGCTGGGGGCGGGACTGTTCGTCGTCTTCGGCCTCGTGGGCGAGCGCACCGGCAGCGAGCCGGGAGAGATCGTCGCCACGCAGGGGCAGATCGAGTCGCTGGCGATCGGCTTCGCTCGCACCTGGCAACGTCCGCCCACCGACAGCGAGCTGGAGGGTTTGATCCAGGACTATGTTCGCGAGGAAGTCTATTACCGCGAGGCGATGGCACTCGGGTTGGACAAGGACGACATCGTCATCCGCCGCCGTCTTCGGCAGAAAATGGAATTCGTCACCGATGACGTCGCCGCCCAGGCCGAGCCCACCGATGACGAGCTGAGCGCGTATTTGAAAGCACACCCAGAGACGTTTCGCGTCGAGCAGCGGTTCACGTTCAGTCAGGTCTATCTCAACCCGGATCGCCACGGCCAAAATCTCGCGCGCGATGCCGAGCTACTCCTCGCAAAGTTAAACGAGGCCGGCGCCAAAGCCGATGTCTCGGCGCTGGGCGACCCCTTCTTGCTTAGCCATGAGTTCGAGGCGGTTCCGGGCAGCGAGGTCGCGAAGCAGTTCGGCGAAGCGTTCGCGGCTAAATTGGGTGAGCTTTCGCCCGGCCACTGGCAGGGGCCGGTCGAGTCCGGCTACGGCGTGCATCTGGTGTTCGTCGGCCAGCGCACGGGGGGACGCGTTCCCGCGCTGGAGGAAGTGCGGGAAGCCGTGCGGCGCGAGTGGGCCAACGCCGAGCGGCTGGAAGCCAACGAGAAGTTCTATCAAGGGCTGCTCAAACCTTACAAAGTGACCATTGAGCGCCCGCAGCCGATGGATAATGACAGGCTCGCGGCGGAGAGGGGACGATGACATATTATATGAAAAAAAAAGGCGTCCTCCTTGTCTTCTTGCTGCTCGCCGCCTCCGCCGGCGGCGTGCTCGCCCATGAGGTCCGGCCTGCCTATCTCGAGCTCAAGCAGACCGGCCCGGAGACCTACGACGTGTTTTGGAAGGTGCCTGGTCGAGGCGAGGATCTCCGGCTCGGCCTCTACGTGGAGCTCCCGGCCGGCTCCACCAACCTGAGCGAGCCACGTGCCTCCTTCGTCAACAGCGCCTTTACGGAACGCTGGAGCATTAAGCGCGCCGGCGGCCTGACCGGCGGCACGATTCATATCGCCGGTCTCAGCGCTACGATGACCGATGTGCTCGTGCGCGTGGAACGCGGCGACGGAACCACGCAAGTCATCCGCCTCACGCCGTCCGCGCCGTCGTTCGTGGTGGAAGCCGTGCCGCGTGCGCTCGAGATCGCCCGCACTTACCTCGTGCTCGGTGTCGAGCACATCCTGCTGGGCATCGACCATCTCCTGTTCGTGCTCGCGCTTCTCATCCTGGTGAAAGGCTGGCGGCGACTTGTCGGAACCATTACCGCTTTCACGCTGGCACACAGCATCACCCTGGCCGCGGCCACTCTGGGATTCGTGAGCGTTCCGGGACCACCGGTGGAGGCGGTCATCGCACTCTCTATTGTGTTCGTGGCCTGCGAGATCGTCCACCGTCGCCAGGGCCGGGCGGGATTGACCGAGCGCTGGCCGTGGGTCGTGGCGTTCACGTTCGGATTGCTGCATGGCTTTGGTTTCGCCGGTGCGCTCCACGAAGTCGGCCTCCCGCAGAATGCCATTCCACTCGCGCTGCTGCTTTTCAACGTCGGCGTCGAGCTCGGACAACTCCTCTTCATCGCGTCTGTCATGGCCGCGCTGACGGGCGTGGCCTTTATCGGCAGGAGACTCAGCCAACTCGGCATCGATCCGAAGCCCGCCTACGCCGCGTCGGAATCGGTGGCCGCCTATGCAATCGGTAGCGTTGCCGCCTTTTGGCTCATCGAACGAACGCTCGGTTTTCTCACATGAACACACGATCACAGCACACAACGGTTATCTATCACCCGCCCGATCGGATGCCTCCGCGTCCCCCCTAATCCAGGTCCAGGCGCGCGCGCCGAACACTGCGAGTGGATCGCGACGCAATGAGCGATCCGCCGCGCGTCCACCGATGCCGGGAGACACGGGGCAGGGGACTGGACCAAGGGCACAGATCGGTAGCGAGGGGAGCGGTGTCCACTCGCGGTTGACTTCGGGCCCCGCTTCTACCATGCTTATCCTGGCTATGCCAATGGCGGCTCTGTGATCGCGCGCTCAAGACCGGAGGACGACAATGACACGAAGAACGCTGACCCTGTTTACGGCTTGCGTGTGGTTGGGGGCGGCGTTGTGGCCGCCCCAGTCCCGTGCGGATACGCACGACAGTTTTCTGGTCCGCAACGCGCTCGATATCGTGACCTTGTGTTCCGTGCCGAAAGAGGACGCCCTGCACACCGCGGCGGCCAATTTCTGCCACGGATACGTGGTCGGCGCCTACCATTATTACCGGGCGATGACCTCGGTGCCGGACCGAAAGCCGCTCTTCTGCCTGCCCAATCCTCAGCCTTCGCGGGACGAGGCGATCCGCGCCTTCGTCGCGTGGGCACAGACTCATCCCCAGTACAACAACAACCCGCGGTTGAGACCTTGTTCAAGTTCGCAGATCGAAACATGGCCATGTGATTCCTGATCAGGAGGGCACACGGATATGAAACGTCATCGACATCTACTTTTGGTTGCATCTCTCACGATTGGATTGGCGGGTTGCGCGGGGATGACCACCTCGCAGCAACGGACGCTGAGCGGCACCACGATGGGTGCGGCGGGCGGTGCCGTCATCGGGGCGATCGCCGGGAATGCCGGTCTCGGAGCTGGGATCGGTGCGGCCACCGGCCTCTTGGGCGGCTACCTCTACGACCAGCACAAGCAGTCGGAGGACAACGCCTATCAGCAAGGATACCAGCAAGGGCAGCGCGCCCGCTGAGCACCGCGGCGGGCGTGTAATCTACCTATCTAAAGGGCAAGGCGGAAGCTCGGGAACAGCCGATCGCCGCACATCTGGCGGCGTTTTTAAAGGGCTATATCGATGCAGTGGAACCGATCAGAACAACCGGCCGAGATACAGGTAGATGCTGTCGTTGCCCTGCTCGGCGTGACCATAGCCCAGGTACACCGGCCCGAGCACCGTATCCAACCCCAGGAATACGGACCCGGCAAGCAATGCCTCGTCGGGCGCCAGGCTGATGTCGTCGCGGTCCTCGTAGACGTTGCCGTATTCGAGCGAGATGCCGGCATAGGCGGGCAGCCACTCGACGTTGCCCAAACGGCGGTAGTAACCGCTGCGCAGCAGCAGCAGCTGTTGGCCGCTTAGTTGGTCCTGCGTAAAGCCGGAGAACTTGGTAAATCCGCCGGCGCGGAAGCGGTTCTGTACCGGCGCAACGCCGTCGGCGGTGTAGTCGAATTCAAACCCGCCGAAGAAGGTGTTCTTGTCCCAGGAGTGGGCGAGCCCGCCCATATACAGTAGTTGCGAGAAGTCGGAGTCCGCCCCCAGGCTCTCCACGGACTCGATCCATTCCAGGCTGCCGAGGGCCCCCGAACGCGGCCAGTTTCGGTTGTCGAGCGTGTCGTAGTAAAGTCGCAGGTACGCCTCGGCGCTATCGAAATCGAAGTCAGACGTTGCAGGATCACCGATGCGCACCTCCCCGTCACCCGCGTAGCGTCGCAGTCCTACTCTGATCTCGCCCCAGCGGCCGAGCACCCGACCGGCGGCCAGACCGCCACCGTAGCGCTTCACGCGGATCTCTTCGATCTCCTCACCGTCCTCGAATCGACTGAAACTGCGGCTGTCGAAAAATAGCTGTGGGCTAATGAAGTACCGCAAGCCGACATCCAGCGGCTGGTAGAGCTCCGCCAACACCAGAGGTGAGTCGCCGATCTGGGCAGCCAGCCGCAGCTCGCCGGCACGGCGGTTGAGCGCGGTCTTGAGCAGGCTCACGCCGATATTCCAGGTGCTGTCGCCTTCGAAATCGGTCGACAGGGCGAGGCCGAGCTGGACGTAATTTGGCCCCCAGCTCTTGTCCCTCACATGCACGAGCAACCCCTGCTTGTCCTCTTCTTCAATGATTTCGTAACGAATACTCTCGAAGATGTTCCAGCCGTATAACTCCTCGATGCTTCTCTTGAGCGTTCTCTGATCGAGTGGCTTGCCGATGAGCGCTTGGAAAGGATGCGCTAGGACGTCGTCGCCGATCTTGGACTTATTTTCTATGCGCACGAAGCCGACAATAGGCGCCTCCCCGACCCGTCCGCCACGGGCAGCCAGGTGGTCACTGTAGCCGGAGGGCGTGGTAGCCAGCTTGGCAAGCTTTGCGCTTGCAGTCCTGGCGGCGTCCGCGCCGAGGCCAATGGTCTCGGCTGCACGGTTGAAGTCAGAGGTCGAGATGTCGCCCAACTTGGGCTGGATGTAAATATCCGTCTCGCCCAATGTGTCCAGTTGCCGCATAACGTTCTGCTGGCCCACTATGTTCGAGTACTGCTCGATGATGGCCAACGCAGACGTGATCTCGCTGCGTTCCTTGAGCGGTGTGCCGACATTCACCACGATCGCAACGTCAGCACCCATCTTCCGCGCAACATCCAGCGGAACATTATTGGTCACCAGGCCGTCGACCAGGAGCCTGCCATCAAGCTCCACGGCGTCGAACGCTCCAGGCACCGCCATGCTGGCACGAATCGCGCGGGCCAGATTTCCCGAGCTGAGCACGATCTCGTCCCCCGTCTCGATGTCGGTGGCCACGGCGCGGAACGGGATCGACAGCTCGTCGAAGTGACGGATAGTGGCGACGTGCTGCGTCAGGCGGACCAGTTCCAAATCCAGCTTCTGGCCTTGTATGTAGCCGAGCGGCAACTCGAGCTGGCCGGATTCATATCCCAACTGCTTCTTGACCAAGTAATTGTCGTCGTCGCGCTTGCGGCGAAACTGTCGCTCCGGTCGCGGCGGCTGATCCTCGAGCACGTCATCCCAGTCCATGTCCCGGATCTCGCGTTCGATCACTTCGGGACTGAGGCCCGAAGCATACAGCCCGCCGACAATGGCGCCCATGCTGGTGCCTGCAATGCAGTCAATCGGAATATGCATCTCCTTCAGCACCTTCAGCACACCTACGTGCGCGGCGCCCCGTGCGCCGCCGCCGCCCAGCACCAGGCCGATCCTGGGGCGGCCCTGCGCTTGCGCTCCGGCCTTGTCACACGGTGCGGCAAGCGCGGCGTTCGAGCAGAGTGAGGCCCACAACGTCAGGACTGCGATCCGATACAAGCTTCCGGTCACCATGCCGCCCTCCATTATCTCTTCATGTATGAACGCCGCGCTCATCGCATTCGGCGCGAAACACCGGGCAGGCCCTCCCGGATCCAGTGCGAGAAATCCTCGGCCCGGTCCACCGCCCGCGCCCGCGCATTGACAGTCTGCAACGTTGCAATTCGTAGGAAAAGGAGACCCACTCCAGCATCGCGGTCGAAGGGGGCGACCCGGCCGCGTAGGGCGGCGACGGCGTGATGGCGTACTCGAGCGCCCACGTCGACGGGGTCGAGTCCGAGCTGATCGTGCGGTCGAGCCATTCCTGCCATGGGGATCCCCGAACCATCGAGGAGGTAGAACTGTTTGTCCTTCGCCTGCAGAACCGCTGGTTATGCGAGAGCTGACCGGCTTTGGATGATCACTTGCCGACGCCGCCAGGGCCTTGGCAACTCGCCATCTGCTACCAGGTCACCGAGTACTGCGCTTGCCCAAGCTATTCACATAGCGTCACAGGTCAGGAATTTGTCGCCTCAGTTGCTTCGGCATCCCCACGCTGCCTCTTCGCCATATTGAGCTAAAGGCCGTCAAAACAAAGGCGCGCGCTTGGTGACCACATCAGAAAGTCCGTCTCGTTCGGCACCTCACGCTGCCCTTTTGCAAGTAAAGGAACGGACGCTGTCAACCTGAGGGAGGAATAAGTATCATAGGAACGCGTTTCTCTTCGCACCGCGCTTTGATCTGAGCCAGGCGCGAATCGGCGAGTCCAAGGCGGCTGTCGTTGGGCATGACTCGTGATGCCACCTGAATGCGCTGCTCTACTTGTGCGATCTGGTCGCATTGCGGCGATCTATTTGCTTCGAGCATTTCGTCGATGAACGAGAGCTTCACCGCACTCGCTGCACCGACGTCGAGCTGCTCCGCAGCCTGCAGATCGCGGAGCGCGTCGTCCACCCGTGCCTTGGCGAGGTGGCCCCGGGCGGAATCGGTTAGGGATCGGACGATGCTACCCCGCAGCTCGGTCGCGCCGGGGACCGACGGGTCCTCGGCTATGCCCGCCTTCACCTTGACGACGGCATCACCGGCACGACCTGCCTCGAGGGCGCGCCGGGCCTCCTCGAGGAACTGCTCGGCCTCTACGCGGGTCCGCTGACGCTCCGCGAGCTCTTGCTCGCGCAAGAGGCGCTCGCGCTGGTCCTGCGCCTTGCGCTCCTCGATCTTCGCCACCACGGACTTGAGCCGTTGGTCCGCTTCGGCCGCGCCGGCGTCCTTGGCTCGTCGGAAGTAGTCCCGTGCCTGCTCTACGTCCTTTTGGGCGAGCGCCTGATCACCGAGCTCGAGCAGGCGTCCCCTGATCGTGGCGATGCCCTGGAGCATGTCGGTGTTGCTGGGGTCGATGCGCCTGAGCTCCCCGTAGGTACGGAGCGCTTCCTCGAGCCGACCCCCGGAGCGGTCTTTGATGGCCTTGGAGACGAGTGCGCGGATCTGCTCCTCGCGTTCGAGTCGCTCCACCTCCTCTTTGCGCCGAGCGAGCTCGCTTTGGATCGAAGCGAGCCGATCAACGACCTCGGCCGTCCGCTCAATCCCCTGGGCCTGTTCAAGGAGCTCGCGCTCCTGTTCGAGGCCGCCGACGTCTCGCGCCTTGGCGGCCAGCTCCACGAGGCGCGTCCGGACCGCCGCGATCCCTGCCACGGCTTCGGAGTTGCCCGGGGAGAGCTCCAAGATGCGCCGGTAGAGGTCGAGCGCGCTCCGGCCGCGAGGGCCCACGAGGCTGTCCTGCTGGAGCGACGTCTGGGCGCTGGCCAAAAGCCCGCGCACCTCGCGCTCGGTGGCCTCACGCTTTCGCAGGAGATCCAGCTCGCTTTGGGCCCGCGCGAGCAGGGGTGCGACCTCGCTCGCTTGGCCGGGGATGGCGGCGGCGGCCTGGAACGCTTCGAGCGCGGAGGCGGGCTCATTGCGAGCGAGCTCGGCGCGTCCGCGCTGGAGAAGCGACTCACGGATCTGGCGCAGGCCGTCCATAGCGTCGTCATTGCCCGGTGCCTTCGCGAGCGCGAGCGTGTAGAGCTCCGCCGCATTGCCGCCGGGCGGGCTCACCAGGGAGCCCGCTAGACGCAGCTCGTCCCCTTGTTTGACGAGTTTCGCCGCGGACTGTTGGCGCTGCCGATCGCTTTGGATCCGCGCGGTCTTCTGCTCGAGGTCCTTGCGCCAGGCCATGAGATCCGGGTCGTCCGGCGCCACCTGGAGTGCCGTTTTCACGCTGTCGAGGGCGGCAAAGAGCGCGGTGTCTCCCTCCGGTCCCCACGCGCGCATTTCCTGCTCTCGAGCCTGCTGCTTGAAGTGGTCCTGAATGCGAGAGAGGCTCGCGTGGGCTCCTATGCCGTCTGCGAGCTGGGGATGGTCGAGCTGCAGGCGACGGATCTCCTCCAGGGCATTGTTGCCCTTGGGGGACACCCAGTTGCCTTGGCCCATGAGCTTCTCGGCGGTCGCCAACCGCTCGTGGACCTCATGCTTCTCAGGCCAGCCGTCATTGAGAGCGGTCACCCGCGCCTCGAACGCGGCCACCTCGGGCTCGTCGCCGAAGAGCCGACGGACGTCGCCGACGGCCTCGTTCGCCGCCTCGAGCCCCTCGTCGACATGCTCGAAGAGCGCGGCGGGCTGCATGGCCCCGGGAGAGTAGCTCTCGAGCTGCTTCTCGAGGTCAGTGAGGTTGGCTCCGTAGCGCTGGATGAGGCCGGTCAGCACTGCCTTGAGGCCCCGGCGCGCTTCCGTCTCGAGCCTATGGGCGCGCTCGGGCATGCCTTCGATCTCGGCGACGTGGTCGAGCGCCTCGCTGTAGGCCTCGTAGGCATTTCCTTCGAAGAGCTTCCCGTCTCCCGGGACCAGCCGTCCATCCATCCTGTGCTGATCCCCCGCAGCGACACTACCCGCCGCCTTTATCGTGGGCGGATCGCCGACGGCAATGAAGATCAGACCGACAGCCACTGCCAGAACGACGGCTGCGGCGACCAAGATGTACCTCCACGGGAGATCGCGGTCTGCCGTCGGCCGGCGAGCCTGAACCTTCTCCGTGCCTTTCTGTCGCGGGATGGGCTGCAAATGCCCTGAGCTCGGCACGAGGGCTTCTTCCGCGATCCACTTGAGACTGTCGTGAAGCTCGCGGACGGACTGTTGGCGTGCCTCCCGCTCCTTCTCGAGCGCCTTCAGAATCGTCTGCTCGAGCGCCAGCGGGAGGTTCGGGCGAAGCTGCGAAGGGGGAAGAGGCTTCTCGTTGAGCTGCTTGACAACCACTTCGATCGGTGACTCACCCCGGAACGGGAGCTGCCCCGTGACGCACTCGTAGAGGAGGATACCCATCGCGTAGATGTCCGCGCGTATGTCGATGCGCTGGTCCGCGCGCCGCATCGCTTGCTCCGGGGACATGTACGCTGGCGTGCCGATCAGGCCGCCGGTCTGGGTCTGTGCGGTGTGCACGACATCGGGATCGTCGTGGATGGCCTTGGCGACGCCAAAGTCGAGCACCTTGACGATCCCGTCCTCGGTTAGAAAGAGGTTCTGCGGCTTGATGTCTCGATGAACGAACCCACGCATGTGAGCGTACTCGAGTCCGCAACAGGCTTGGATGCCGATGCGAAGCGTCTCGTCAATTGGGAGCGCGCCGTTCCTGCGAAGGCGCTCCTTTAGGTCCATGCCGTGGAGCAGTTCCATGACCAGGACTGCGGTGCCATCGAGGACCTCGAGGTTGTAGACGCGGACGATGTTTTCGTGCACGAGGTCGCGGGCCCTGCGTGCCTCTGCGAAGAAGCGGTCCGAATAGCCCGTCTCCACGAGCCCAGGCAGGATCAGTTTAATCGCCACCTCCTCGCGGAGTCGTACATCGAGCGCATGGAAGACGACGCCCATGCCCCCGCGGCCGAGGAGACTCAGGATCTGGTAGCGCTCACCTAGCGTGGTGCCTACGAGCTTGAGGTAGAGGTGCCGATCTTGCCTGGCAACTGCTCCCCCCTGGCCGACCCGAGGGTGAATGGTGCTGCCACAGGTCGCGCAGATGCCATCACCCACGTCCGTTGGGAGGGCGGCGTCACAGACGTGACAGTGATCAACCTGAGCGCCTTCCACGTGACGGAACGGTTGGATTTACGACGTGTAAACGCCGCGATGGAATGGAGGAGTCAAGCCCATTGTTAGTTGGAATTCGAAGCGGACCCCCGGCCCCCTGATCATGCTGCGCGTCGGATCTTGCCTTCTGTCGTTTCGATCTTCCACTTCGCCCGAGCCCCGCAACGCCGCATGGGCACGCCCCGGGATCTCGCCCTCGTCGCCGCGCACCCGCGGCACCCGGATCGGCACGCGCTGACCCGCCAGGCGCGCCGCGCCCGGGTTGCTCCCATGCCGTACCCCCGCATCGCCCTCCCCCGCCCATACCCGTTCCCCGGAAGGTTGGCACACTCTCGAATGGAGTCCACCGTCTACCATTACAGCATTACGATTTGCCAAGCTGAAATTCGTAGCCAGCGACGGTAGCATAACGTAATACGGATCAGACTGCGATTTCTAACTGGTTAGCCTGGCTTTCTCGGGACTTATTGCTCGGTCGCCCGGCCTAACCGCTACACCGACGCTGAACGGCGGCTGTTCCGCACTCTCATTCGCGTCAACAGCATCGGGGCAGCGACCGCGCTCGCCATCCTCTCGGGAAGCGAGGGGACTGCGTCCGCTCCGAGGACATCGCCCGGCTCACGCGCCTGCCGGGGATCGGGACGAAGACGACACAGAGGCCGTGCGTCGGCGGGGCTGCTATCCAGGTGCCCTTCCGCGAGCCGATCGCGCTCATCGCTCTGTCCAAGCCGCACGAGGCCGATCGCTCCCTCCAGGGCCTCGACACCGACAGGCTCACGAGCGATGCTATTCATTCGGGCGGTCTCGAGGTCACAGGCCAGGCGGGAGGGGCCCGCGAGCTGCCCTTTTCCAGCGCGTACTATCTCGTCGGATGGGCGGGCGGCGAGTGGGCCGTCCGCGCTCGTTTGGGGTAGCCTGGATGGATTAACGGGTGCGATTTCAGTGACTCCGAGGCAGGTATTGGGTGCTCCGGGGCGAGTGCTGCCGGGTGTTGATCCGCAGGACCGGGAGGGGGCAAATACCCTTCGGCCTTTACCTGTCCCGAAATGCGACGGCGCCTTATGGGAAATGCTCGGGTATTGTCGGTACCACCCGCCCCAGGTCGTTGGCGACGCGGGGCTTACCCACCGTCGCAGGACTCGACGAGGCCCTCGAGGAAGGTGAGGCCGATACGACGCTACCCGGTTATGTCGGCAGCATAGGTAAGATCTTATAACTATATGAGTTATAAAGATAACAAATGCGTGGAACTTTTAGGGCTCCACCCGATCTGATCAACTTTATCGGCAAATCAAGATGATCGGGGAGGGGAGGATGGAACGAG
>JALZID010000249.1 GCA_030860485.1 Pseudomonadota bacterium
CGATGTCGGCTCATCACATCCTGGGGCTGAAGCCGGTCCCAAGGGTATGGCTGTTCGCCATTTAAAGTGGTACGCGAGCTGGGTTTAGAACGTCGTGAGACAGTTCGGTCCCTATCTACCGTGGGCGTTGGAGACTTGAAGGGGGCTGCTCCTAGTACGAGAGGACCGGAGTGGACGTACCTCTGGTGTTCCGGTTGTCACGTCAGTGGCACAGCCGGGTAGCTATGTACGGTCGGAATAACCGCTGAAAGCATCTAAGCGGGAAGTCCACCCTGAGATGAGGTCTCCCTGGACCTTCGAGGTCCCTGAAGGCTCGTCGTAGACTACGACGTTGATAGGCTGGGTGTGGAAGCGCAGCAATGTGCGGAGCTAACCAGTACTAATTGGCCGTGAGACTTGACCATATAACACTCAAGCGATTTGTGAGCACGTTGGGTTCCGTGGTATGAACCCAGCGCGCGGACGCAATAACCCCCTCGTTTGGACAAACCTTCCCGCGGCTAACTGAGATACGCCGTCAAGAGGTATCCAACTCGGTTTTGCCTGGCGGCCATGGCGAGCGGGAACCACCCGATACCATCCCGAACTCGGAAGTGAAACCGTTCAGCGCCGATGATAGTGTGGGAGATCCCATGCGAAAGTAGGACACCGCCAGGCGCCTATAGGAGCCCCTGCATGATGGCCATGCAGGGTTTTTTTGTGGCACGACAGCAAACGGTCCGGAGGTGGTCTCTTTTCACCGCGCGTACTCGAATGCCATGGCTGTCGAGTCCACCGTGCTCATTATCGTGACGCTTTCGCTTTCCATGCCATAGCGGAGAAGCCGTAAAAACTACGGAGGTCAAATCATGTCTCTACGTATCAACGATACCGCTCCCGATTTCACAGCCGAGACTACACAGGGAACGATTCGCTTTCATCAATGGATTGGAGACGGCTGGGCGATTTTATTTTCGCACCCCAAGGATTTCACCCCGGTGTGCTCGACCGAGCTGGGTTACATGGCTGGACTCAAGCCGGAATTTGAGAGGCGCCACTGCAAGATCCTCGGCCTGAGCGTCGACGCGGTAGGCGATCACGAGAGATGGGCAAAGGATATCGAGGAGATCCAGGGGCACGCTCCGAATTACCCCTTGATCGGTGATACCAATCTCGAGGTCGCGAAGCTGTACGATATGCTGCCCGCCGAGACGGCGGGAGGCGCGCCCGGGCGGACCGCGGCGGATAACGCAACCGTGCGCTCGGTGTTCGTAGTCGGGCCAGACAAGAAGGTCAAGGCGATGCTTATCTATCCGATGAGCACGGGACGCAATTTCGACGAGGTGTTGCGCCTACTCGACTCGGTTCAGTTGACCGCGAAGCACAAAGTGGCCACGCCCGTGAATTGGAAGCCGGGCGAAGATGTGATCATCGTGCCTGCGGTCTCTGACGAGGAAGCAAAGCAGAAATTCCCGCAAGGATGGACAGCGAAGAAGCCATATATACGGGTCGTACCACAACCGAAATAATGCGTGATGAGGGCGTTGGAGGCAGCCCGTGGTGCGGGATCGGAGCGGTGACGGAGGGGGGCCGGCCAGCCTTGCAAATCGCTCGCTCCCAGTCCGCGGCACGTGGCCGAGCGCCCGCGCCACATCGTCGTCACCTCGTTATATCGAAATGGCATTCAGATCGACCTCTGGCGTCGAGCGCCGGTGTGGCGGGCATGCGCTCGTCATCGCCTGATCATACGCCGCGTCGTGCGCCGGCACACTTTTGGATCCTGCGCGAGGGTGAGGCGGGCCCATACCGGGTCCACGGCGCGTCGCGTACCGCGCCCCGTGGATCGTCGAACGCAATCTGGGGTAAGCTACCGACCATCCGATCGGAGGAAATGCAACGTCATGCCAGTCTCAGAAACGCCCCACATCGGCCGAATGGCGAGCCGGGCTCTGCGCGCGCCTTTGCGAACCATTGCTCTCCGGAGGACCATCGTGACACTTGTCATGCTCGCCGGCACGGCGGCAGAGGCACAGGCCCCGCGGCCGCCTATCGATTCGGAGCACACCCCGTCGGGGATCGGCATGCAGGCGGGGAGCGCACTGGCGACCATCGCCTACTTCCCCTTCAAAGCGGTCACGGCGATCGGTGGCAGTGTCGTGGGCGGGCTGGGCTACCTGTTCTCGGGAGGTAGCAAGTCGGCCGCGAACGCCGTGTGGGTGCCGAGCGTGTACGGCACCTACATCATCACGCCCGACCACCTTGCGGGACGTAAACCCGTACAGTTCTTCGGCAAGGCACCCAGCCAGCCCGCGACGCAAAGCCCGCGCCCGGCACGCTGACGCAGCGCCGCCGCATGGCTGCGCGGCCTTGGAGCCGTGTATCGGTCGATCAGCAGTCGGGTGTCGGCTATCCGCTATCACCTGTCAGCTGTCAGCTGTCGGCGGGAGGTCCGGGGTTTTTCGGGCGCTCTTCCGCCTCTCCAACCTCCGCCCCGCAAGATGGTAGGATGGCCGCCCATGCTGCTGATGATCGACAATTACGACTCGTTCACCTACAACCTGGTGCAGTACCTGGGCGAGCTCGGCGCGGATGTGCGGGTCTTCCGCAACGATCGGATCGGGCTTGCGGAGATCACGGCGCTCGGCCCGGAGCACATCGTCATCTCGCCCGGCCCCTGCACCCCAAACGAGGCCGGGATATCGGTGCACGTCATCGAGCATTTCAGCGGAAAGGTCCCGATCCTGGGCGTATGCCTCGGGCATCAGGCCATCGGCCAGGCCTTCGGCGGTCGCGTCGTTCACGCCGGCGCCGTCATGCACGGCAAGACCTCCCCCATCCATCATCGCGGCGCGGGTGTGTTTCACGGCCTTGTCGATCCCTTCCAGGCGACCCGCTATCATTCGCTGGTCATCGACCGTGAGGGCCTCCCGGATTGCCTGGAGATCACCGCGTGGACCGAGACGCCGCAGGGCGAGATCGACGAGATCATGGGCGTCCAGCACCGCCACCTGCGGGTCGCCGGCGTGCAGTTCCACCCCGAGTCGATCATGACCGAGCACGGTCACGCACTCCTGCGGAACTTTCTCATACACGCCTGACACGTGCCGCCCCGCGCGTGTGGCCCGCAAGGGCAAGTCCGATGGATATCCGTTTCGCGCTCTCCCGCCTTTCGCAGGGACAGTCCCTCTGCCACGAGGAGATGACCCGGGCCATGGAGGCGATCATGGGCGGTCAGGTCGCAGCGGCGCAGCTGGCTGGATTCCTCATGGGCTTGAGCGCCAAGGGCGAGACCGCCACCGAGATCAGCGCGGCCGCGCAGGTCATGCGGGGTTTGTCCGTTCCGGTGGAGGCCACCTCGCAACACCTCGTGGACACCTGCGGGACCGGCGGCGACGGCGCCGCTACCTTCAACATCTCGACGACCGCGGCCTTCGTCGTGGCGGCCGCGGGGGGAAGAGTCGCCAAGCACGGCAATCGTTCGGTCTCCAGCCGCTCCGGGAGCGCCGATGTCCTGGAGGCGGCGGGCGTGAGCCTCGACCTCGGCCCCGAGCAGGTCGGGTGGTGCATCGACAAGCTCGGGATCGGATTCCTGTTTGCGCCCCGCCACCATCTGGCCATGCAGCACGTCGGCGCGGTACGGCGCGAGCTCGGCGTGCGCACCGTATTCAACCTGCTCGGCCCCCTGGCGAATCCGGCCCGCGCCGCGCGCCAGCTCCTCGGCGTCTACGGCCCGGAATGGGTGCCGCGCATCGCCGCGGTCCTGCGTAACCTCCAGAGCGAGCACGCCCTAGTGGTACACGGGGAAGATGGGCTGGACGAGATCAGCATCGGTGCCCCGACCCGGATCGCCGAGCTCCGTGACGGCGAGATCCACAGCTACCGGCTGGCGCCCGAAGACCTTGGGCTGGCACGCGCCGCGCCCGGCGCGCTCGTGTGTCACACTCCGGCGGAGAGCTTGGCGATGATGCAGACGGTCCTCGACGATGTCCCGGGGCCCGCTCGCGATGTGGTGCTGATCAATGCCGGCGCCGCCCTGTATGTCGCGGGTGTCGCCCACGACCTCGGCGAGGGTCTGGCGCGCGCCCGCGAGGGGCTGGCCCAGGGCCGGGCGCGGGGCAAGCTCGAAGCGCTGGTGGCCATGACGCAAGCATTCGCATCCGCCGGCGTCCCGGGCGCCGCCGAAGCGCCGCGCTAGCTAGCCCGGATCTCTCACCACGGCCCGCCAGATCGTTCGGATCGGCGGACGCCGTCCTTGTTGAAATCCCCGGCCGCCTCAGCGAGCTCCGCACCCAATCCGATAGGAGGGTGTACCCTCGAACAGGTACTTACCCATAGCGGCTATAGACTTACCCCGACCGAAGCTATCCGTCCATCACTGCCCGTGCCTTCGGCCCCACACCGAGGTTATGAGCGCTAGCCGCATGTACAGCAAGGTGCGGCGCCACCAATCCGATCTTTAAGCCTGCCGAGACGCATCGCTTGGCAATCTCCGGCCTGCAATTCATCAAGAGAATGCAGGCTCCCGCCTTGGCTGCCCGTCGATTGAACACCCTCAACCAGGCAAGGCCGGAGTCGCGCAGCTTCCGTACCCCGCCGAGATCAAAGAGGTAAGTATGGTATCGATTGTGTTCCAGTTGGCAGGTCTGCCAAAGATCGAAGGCCAAATGCATGTCGAATGGGCCTGTCACCATGACCCTCAGGACACCGCTGTCAACGAATGTATGGATAGGTCGCATTGCGCTATGCCTGCTTTGAGTTCATTGCGATCGGGGGTGGCTGAGGGCGGCGCCGCTCGAAGGAGATTGTTTGGCGCGGTTTCGCTTCGTTGACCTTTATATTGTGGCCGTGTACCTCCTTGCAATTGAGCTCCACGATAGCCCCTCGGGCTCCTTCGTCAGGCATATGAACGAACGCAAACCCGAGCGATTCACCGGAATACCGATCGGTGACGAGATCGACAGAGTCGATTTTGCCATGCTGTTCGAACAGCTTTCGGATCTCCTCTTGGGTCGTGCCGAGGGACAAATTTCCTACATATATATTCTTGGACATTGGTGCATCCCTCCATAACCGCCTCGATAGCGGACACATTAAATCAGGGTCTTCCGACTGTGTTAGTCGGATGGCCGACCGTCGCCGTGTGGCTCCAATTCGGAGCGGAGGGTATTGGACGAGAGATTCAGGGAGGAGCGGTGATTGGAAGCGCTATTCCGCGAAAAGGGTCATCAAACGCCCTAAGTTACGACACTTCAACGCGGCGTAGGCTATCACGTCTGGATCACTTAGTCAAACGGTTTCCGCACCTATGTCGTTTGGGCTGACCCTGGCCGGGCGCCGGGGCTGCCGGGTGATGCAAAGGCTGGCATCCGGTGCCCGGGTACGAGCCCGCCGGCGCCGGTCAATCCTATTGCATGAGGCGGCGCCGCGAGGTGTACGCTTTCCCGGGGGGAGAAAGGGGTCTTATCCTTCCTACAACCCTGAGCTTGATTAGAGCGCGAGTTGGCACACGGCTTCATGTGCCTGCCGGTCGCTGCATCTTGACCGGCACAGGTGCATTCGTACCCTGCTCCGAATGCCCGCTTCTACGTCACCCCGTGGCATCAGGACACCTAATTGACGATGGCTTTTCTTATAAAATCAGATATAATCGGACCAGCCTAAGGACATCGTTTGATGCTCGGCATTCTGCAACACATCGTACAACAAGTCAATGGGGCGCCCAACCTCCATGACGCCCTTGTTATCATCGTGCACCGGGTCAAGGAAGCGATGGCTGTTGATGCTTGTTCCGTCTATTTGAAAAACGCAACTACCGACCGCTATGTCCTTATGGCGTCCGACGGATTGAATCCTGAGTCCGTCGGCAGGGTCCATCTGTCCCCTAAAGAGGGTCTCATCGGCCTGGTTGCAGCCAGCCAGGAACTGGTCAATCTAGAGAACGCCGCCGATCACCCAGGCTACCGCTTTGTCCCTGAGACGGGAGAAGAACGCTACCACAGCTTCCTCGGGGTGCCGCTCGTGCATTTTCGTAAGCTGCTGGGGGTGCTGTGCATCCAGCGGCGCGCACGACAGCTCTTCGCCAAGGATGAGGTGGCCTTTCTCGTCACACTTGCGGCCCAGCTTGCGGACGCCCTGAGCTCGGCATCCCCGGACGGCGTGATCACCGTCCTGCGGAACGAGAGGTTCCTTAGCGTTAGTTTTAACCAGGGACTGCCCGGTGCCCCCGGGATCGCCATCGGGACGATCGTCCTACCCTCGCCGTTCGGAAAGATCGAGTCAGTCAGGGATCGCCGGCCTCAGGACATTACCGTAGAAGAAGCGGCCTTTCGAGAGGCCGTGAGCACCGTGCAAGAGGAGCTACACAAAAGCGCAGTGCTCGTGGCGACCAGACTTCCCAGTGAGGCCCGCGCCATTTTCGACGTCTATGCGCTCCTGTTGGGCAGTGACAGCCTGGTGGAGAATACGGTCACGCGGATCCGGGCTGGCAATTGGGCACCCGGCGCACTGCGAGACACGATCGCCGAATATTCCCGGGCCTTCGATGAGATGGAAGACCCCTACCTCCGGGGTCGGGCAGAGGACATCCGCGCCGTCGGCCATAGCATCCTTTTGCAGTTGCAATCCGATGTGCGTGAACCACGCGAGTATCCGGAACGTAGTATCTTGCTGGGTGATGAGGTCAGTCTTGCACGTATTGCCGAGGTCCCGGCGGACCGACTCGCGGGGATCGTGTGCCTACGTGGTTCGATCCTTTCCCATATCGCGATCGTCGCCAAGGCCCTGGGTGTTCCTGCCGTCATGGGTCTCGGGCATTTTCCCGTCGGGGACCTGGAGGGCCGCCCCATTGTGGTCGATGGCCATCAAGGGCGGGTCTTCATTGACCCTTCCCCGATGGTCCTCGAGGAGTTTGAAAGGCTACTTCGAGCAGAGAAGGAGGTCGCGGTCACGCTACGGAAAGCCCGGGATCTGCCGGCGGAAACACCGGACGGGTTCACGGTGCAGCTCAACGTGAATATAGGCCTGTTAGCGGAGACCAACGTGGTAGCGGACAGCGGCGCAGAGGGCGTGGGGCTATACCGTACCGAATTCGCTTTTATGATGCGTCACGCCTTTCCCGTGGAGGAAGAGCAATACCACGTGTACCGCAAGATACTGCAATCCTTCGCCCCAAGACAAGTCACGATGCGCACCCTGGACGTGGGCGGAGACAAGCGTTTGCCGTACTATCCCATGCAGGAAGACAACCCGTTTCTGGGCTGGCGAGGGATCCGCTTCACCCTGGATCATCCCGAGATCTTCATACTCCAGCTTCGGGCCATGCTAGGGGCCAATGCGGGTCTCAACAACCTACGCGTCCTTTTTCCTATGGTAAGCCAAGTCAATGAGATCAAGGAGGCCCGGGAGTTACTGGATCGGGCGCACCATGAGCGCCTTCAGGAAGGGAAGGACTCCGCTATGCCGCCGGTAGGTATGATGATCGAGGTGCCATCGGCGCTCTACCAGGTTCCGGCGCACGCCAAGCACGTTGATTTCTTTTCCATTGGCACCAATGATCTCACGCAATACCTGCTGGCCGTGGACAGGAACAATTCGAATGTCGCGAGGCTCTACGACGGCCTACACCCGGCGGTACTGCGGGCAGTGCGTGCGGCGGTTCGGGACGGGCGACGCTGTGGTAAACCGGTCAGCGTCTGTGGCGAGATGGCGGGCGATCCGGCCGCGATGATCCTGTTGCTCGGGATGGGCGTCGATACTTTCAGTATGAGCGCTGGAAGCCTCCCGCGGGCTAAATGGGTGATCCGGAGTATTGCCAAGACGAATGCGCGAGCGGTTCTCAGGGAGGCACTGCGGATGGACAACGCCGACGATATTCGCCAGAGGCTGAATAGCGAGCTCGAAGGGCTCGGTCTCGGTGGGTTGATCGGGCCGCGTAAATAAGATGATACCTGCTGCCAAGTCGGTCGTCGCCATGATGTACTCCAATCTACGAATATGGCGCTCAA
>JALZID010000250.1 GCA_030860485.1 Pseudomonadota bacterium
CCAGGCTGGCCATGCATCGTCATCGACTCCGCTCTTCAGTGTCTCGCTACCTGCACATTATCCCTTAGCCATGACTCGCTGTAAACCACAATTCGCCGTGACAAAGACAATTTTTAGAGGTGCCCTACTATATGAATGAGAGCATTGAGCAGCCCTGACGTTGGTTATCTCCATAACCAAGCTGGGGCAGTGCACACCCGTGCTAGTAACAGATTTCCGAATGATGGGTATTTTGCCATGATCCGACATATTAAGACTCAGGCTCGACTTGCATCCCCGTTCGCCCATGCTCTCGCTTTGCTGGCGGCCTTCGCAGCCAGCTTCAGCGACGCACGTAGCGCGACGACCTGAGACCTTTCGCCGAACGCGCCGTTCGAGACGCCACAGTACGCGTCCGACACCGCCTTCTATTCTTCGGTGGGCATCGACATTCAGCAAGAAGTCTCCCGCGCGCAATGGCACCTTGCGAGAATAGTTCTCAACCAGACACAGGAGAGCGATCGCCTCACGGCTCTTGGCCGTCTACTCCGGGGCCAACAGCCTTGCCGTGGCTCAGCCGACTTCGTGATAGCTGGTGGGGTAGACATCAGCCTAGACCCCTTCGAACTGATAGGCTTTGCAAAGACCGGAGCTCTGACACCGACGGAAATGTCGGTGTACGACAAGCGGGGCAACGGCTTCATCCCGGGTGAGGGATGCGGCTTCGTTGGCTTGAAGCGCCTCACCGATGCGCGGCGGGACGGCAACAAGATTTACGCCGTATTGGATGGCTGGGGGATGTCATCGGACGGCAAAGGAGGGCTGACTGCCCCGAGCGTGAAAGGTCAGAGCATTGCGCTGCTCCGTGCCTATGAACAAGCCGGAATCGACCCGCGCAGCATCGACTTCATCGAAGGACACGGGACTGGCACCGCGGTCGGGGATCGTACTGAGTTGCTAGCGATCGCCAAAGCGCTCTCCGAGAAGGGCGACGCCGGCAGAAGACGCTGCGGAGTTACCTCATTCAAGTCGATCGCGGGTCACACGAAGGCAGCCGCAGGCGTCGGCGCGCTCATCAAGGCGACCATCGCGGTCAACCAACGGGTCATACCCCCGACGGCAGGTTGTGCGCTGCCACACGACGTCTTTCCAGGTGAATCCACCTGCCTGTACCCAGTCCTGCGGGGAGAGGTTCATCCGCCGCACAAGCGGCTGCGAACCGGAGTCTCGGCCATGGGGTTCGGCGGTATCAACGTGCACGTGACGCTCACCTCCGGCGAGCGGCCCATCGAAGACCTTCTGCCAGAGGTCGGTGAACGGGCGGCCATGGCGTCGAGCCAAAACAGCGAGGTGTTCTGTCTTTCCACCGCAACGACTCCCGAGCTGATCGCGCTGGTGGAAGATCTCCGGTCCGATGCCGTCGGCGCGAGCCTGGCCGAGCTTGCCGACCTGGCAGCCTCGCTGAATCCAAGGAATGACCCCAAGCTGCCCGTCAGAGCGACGGTCCTCGCGCGCTCTCCGGAGGAGTTGACTCGGAGACTCGGCGCTCTTTTTGAGCATCTCCGGACGGCGTTCCAGCATGGGAAGCCGCTCTTCGATCGCAACAATGGCCTGGCCGCTGCTCATGGGCTCGACGGCTGCTCCTTCGGCTTCGTTTTCCCCGGTCAGGGTTCTCAGAGAACCAACATGGCCCGCGCTCTCGTCGAGCGCTTCGGATGGGCTCGGGCGCTCCTCGACGACGCGGACAAGTGGGCCAAGGAGCTCAGAACCGAAGGTCTGTCGAGCAGCATGTACCCAGACGCGGACCGACAGGTTGGCAAGGACGAGCAGGAGCAAGCGGCCAGGCAGCTGAGAGAGACTCAGTGGGCGCAGCCATCGATCGTCTTGGCGTCGCTCCTGTGGCTTAAATACCTCGAGCGGCTAGGGATATCGGCAAAGAGCGTGATGGGGCACAGCCTGGGGGAGTTGACTGCATTCTACGCAGCCGGCGCGTTCGATGAAAAGACACTCATCCAGTTGGCCACCCTGCGCGGGCAACTGATGGCGGGGAGCGACCAAGCGCCATCGGGAGGCATGCTGAGCTCGGCCTGCGGACCGGCAGCACGCCGAGACGCTCGTCAACAAAGTCGATGCCAAGGGGCCGCTGGTCGTAGCTAATGTCAACGGTCCCTCTCAAACGGTGATCTCGGGAAACATCGCGGCGATCGAGTCGCTCAAGGAACTGGCGCAGAAGCAAGGTATCTCGGCCCAGCGTCTGCCGGTCAGCAATGCGTTCCATTCGCCGCTCGTGGCGAAGGCGGCCGAACGGTTGCGAGAGCTGACGCGGATACCACGGTCGCCGGCCCGCATCGACGGCTCGCTGATCTCCTCGTGTGACGGGAGCCATGTCTCCACCGATGTAGACATGCGCGAGCACTTCGCGGCCCAAATCGTGAAGCCTGTCGACTTCATGAGCGCAGTGGAGTCCTTGAGCAAGCACTGCGACGTGCTGGTCGAGGTGGGGCCCGGCGGCATTCTATCTAAACTGATTTCCCAAATTCGCCAGGGTCCACGTCTCTCGGTGTGGCCGGTCGAACGCGATGCCGAATCCTTCGACGATCTCAACTGGTTGATTGGTCTGGCGCACGTATACGGCACGCCCATCGCCTGGCAGGAAGTGTACGCACAGCGCATCATCAAGCCCTTCATTCCAGCGAAGAACCTGAGCTTCCTCGTGAATCCGTGCGAACGTCCGCTCGACGTAGCCGAGGCGCATGGGATCAACCTTGCCGGCGAGGTCCTGGAAGAGCGCGAAGATGCCTCCGGGATTTCCGAGGTGGCACCTCCCATCGCCGAGGCGCCTGCCAAGAACGGAGGGGCCGCGTCCGCTGCCTACCAGGTCATCCTCGAGACAGCGACGAGACTGACGGGGTACTCGGCCGCCAAAATCAATCCGAAACACCGCCTGGCCGATGACCTGAACCTCGACTCGATCAAGGTCAGCACCCTGATCGAGGAGGCGTGCGCCGCCCTTGGCGTACCGGGTCAACTCGACCCAGCGGCTTGGGCTGGGGCCACGCTCGGTAGTATAGCCCGAGAGTTGGATGCAGTGGTGGCCGCGAAGCGTGCGCCAGCGACTACAACCAGGCCCTACGCGGAAGGAGTCCTGCTCGACCTCGCTGCGCAGGTCACGGGCTTCGACCGTGCAGCCCTGGTACCGACGGCTTCGTTTACCGAGGACCTGAACCTCGATTCCATCAAGATCGCTGACCTCATTTCGAAGGCGGAAGCCGCTCTAGGCATCGGACCAAGCGTCGACCCTGCCGCAGCGGCCACGGCCACCATTGGCGAGGTGGCCGCGAAGATGGAGGCTCTGCGTCCCTCTGGTCCCAAAGCCAACGGGTCGACAATCCAATTGCAGCCGAGCCCCAAGTCTGCGCCGGCAGACTGGGTCAGAACGTTCGAAATGCGCCTGGTCCCGTCCACGCTCGAGGCGAAGCAAGGCGCGGCTCCCGAGTATGCCAACCGCCTGGTGGTGATTCAGTGCGATCAGGAAGACCGGGAGCTAGGGGTAGCGCTCGGTCAGCGGTTTACGGCTCTGGGTGCTCGTATCTTGACCGTAGACGATGCTCAGTTGCTGAATGAGATGCGGACCGACATCGACCGCATCGTCGTCATCTTGCCGAGGAGCGTTCCGCAGGGAGCGCGTGCGAGCGAGTTGCTGGCTCGTTCGATCGCGCGGTTGCGCGCCGCCGCCATCGCTTCCGCGCGGGGTGGCGCCGCTGATGGTCCCTGTGTTGCCCTTGCCGGAGGCATCGACCACGGTCGTGCCGCTGGCTTCTTCGAAGTTGTATGCCCCTACCAGCCCGTCGTTATTTCCACCGCCACCGCCGCTGCTTGAGGAGACCGTGATGTAACTGTTTTGGGTCTTGGTATTGGTCCCGCCAGGCCCAGTGGCTGTCAGGCTTACCGTATAGGTCCCCGCGTTGGTGTAGGTGTACGCGGTGCTTGGCGCGGTGCTCGTGCTCCCATCCGCAAAGCTCCAGGCGTATCCACTCACCGAGAGCATGAATAGGCGGTCACGGCGGGCGGGGGAGGTCGTGTGGACGTGCGCCATGCCCAGACCGAACTTATGGTCCTTGATGTCACGAAAGGTGGTCTCGATCCCCCATCTCTTGCCGTAGAGGTTGATCACCTCGGCCGCTCTCGCTTCGGGATCACTCACCACCAGACACCA
>JALZID010000251.1 GCA_030860485.1 Pseudomonadota bacterium
CCCGCCACCGGCCCGCCGTCGCAACCCCGCTATGAGACGAGGCTGTATGAAACGGCGCTGCGCGCCCTTCCTGGCGCTCGCGCTCGCCGGCTGTGCCACGACCGAGGAGGTGCCGGATCCGAGCTACATCCCCAGCGACAAGGCCGCGATCAATACCCAGCTCGGCGTCGAATACATGAGGACAGGCAATTACGACACCGCCATCGTCAAGCTCAAGAAGGCCCTGGAGGACGATCCCAATTATTCGAGCGCATACAGCATGCTGGGCGAGGTATACCGCCGTACCGGTCAGATGGACAAGGCCGAGGAGTTTTTCCGCAAGGCGGTCGAATTGGACCCCAAGGATTCGGGCGCCTGGAGCAACTACGGCCAGTACCTGTGCCAGGTCGGCCGCGATGCGGAGGCCGACCAGATGTTCGAGAAGGCCCTGGCGAACCCGCTGTATCCGACCCCCGAGATCGCGCTCACTAATCAGGGGGTGTGTGCCGCCCGCCGGGGCGATCTCGGCCGCGCGGAAGAAAAGCTGCGCGCGGCGCTCGATCGCAACCCGAACGTACCGGAAGCGCTCCTCGAGATGGGCGAGGTGAGTTATCGCCAGGGCCAGTATCTCAAGGCCCGCGGCTATCTCGCGCGTTACTCGGAGGTCGCGAAGCACAGCGCGCGTAGTCTCTGGCTCGGCGTGCGCGTGGAGCGCCAACTCGGGGATGCGGATGCGGTGGGGAGCTATTCCGTGGCCCTCAAGGGCCGCTTTCCGGAATCGGAAGAGACCCGCCTGTTGACGGAATCGGAGCGTCGCGGTGGCCATGACGAAGCGGTCGGACAATAAATCTCGGGACAATAGCCCAGGGTCTGGCGGCGCGAGCCCGCCTTCGTCCCTGGGCGCGCGCCTGCGCCAGGCGCGCGAGGCGCGCGGCATCCCCATCGAGGGCATCGCGCAGCGGATCCGGGTGCCGGTGGCGGTATTGCGTGCCATCGAAGAGGATCGCCTGGAGGGCTTGGCGCCGATCTACGTCAGGGGCTATGTGCGGACCTATGCCCGCATCGTGGGGCTGGGCGAGGAGAGCGTGCTCGCCGCACTGCCGAGCGCCGAGACGCCGGTGGTCGTGACCGCCCAAAGCGGCAGAGTGATGCGCCAGAATGTGACGCCCGGCGGTGGGCTCAAGATCGCCACCCTGGCCGTCGTCGTGGTGCTCGTGGGGCTCACGGTCGCATCTTTTTGGAGCCCCGTGGTCGATGATGTCGCTATCGATGCGGGGCTCGATGCGGGCGATGCCGACCCCGGGGCGCCCGCTGTGGGCAGGGCGCCGACTGCGCCCGAAGACCGGGCCGCGCCGGGCGCTGCGACCTCGGGTGGTGTGCCGTATACCTACGAGGTCGTACCCCATCCCGAGACCCCGCCCGCCGGTCCGCTGGCGACGGCGCCCGAGGCGGGCACGGTCGCCGACGGGCGCGCGTCTCCGTCTTCCGCTCCGGCGGCTGTGGAATCGCCGGTCGTGTCGGAGGATGCCCCTCTTGCGGCGGGGCACAAGCTGGTGCTGGAGCTCGACCGTGAGTCGTGGACCGAGGTTCAGGACGCGCGCGGCGCCAAGCTCTATTACGCCCTGGCGGCCGCCGGTCAGGTCATCAACGTCGCCGGCGAGCCACCGTTTCGCGTGGTGCTCGGCAATGCCCCCGATGTCGACGTCTTCTACAACGGCAAGCCGTTCGACTTCACCCCCTGGTCGCACGGCCGGGTGGCGCGCTTCACGGTCGGTGATCCGTCCGCGGCCGACGGGCGTCGCTAAGCCCGTCCCCTGCACCACCCCATTTGGAAGGTCAGATCAAAGCCCTACGCGGCATGAAGGACATCCTGCCCGAGGACAGCGCGCGCTGGCGGTGGATGGAGGAGACCGTGTACTCGGTGCTCTCGGCCTATGGCTATCGCGAGATCCGCCTGCCGATAGTCGAGCACACGGGCCTCTACGCGCGCTCGCTCGGGGCCGACACGGACATCGTCGAGAAGGAGATGTACACCTTCCCGGACCGCAACGGCGACAGCTTGACCCTGCGACCGGAGGGGACCGCCGGCTGTGTGCGGGCCGGGCTCGAGAACGGGCTCCTGTACAACCAGATCCAGAGGCTCTGGTACGCGGGTCCCATGTTTCGCCACGAGCGGCCACAAAAAGGCCGCTATCGGCAGTTCCACCAGATCGGGGCCGAGGCCTTCGGCATGGCCGGACCCGATATCGATGCGGAGATCATCGCCCTGACGGCGCGGCTGTGGCGGGCGCTCGGTATCGGGGCGCTGCGGCTCGAGATCAACTCGCTCGGCAACGCGCCGGCACGGGCCGCATATCGGGAGGCGCTGCGGGACTATTTCGGTCGTTATGAATCGAGCCTGGACGAAGACAGCCGCCGGCGTCTCGACCGCAACCCGCTCCGGATCCTGGACAGCAAGGAGCCCCGCATGGATCCGCTCATCGCCGACGCGCCCCGGCTCGCCGACTACCTGGACCCCGGATCGGCCGAGCATTTCCGGGTGCTTCGGGACCTCTTGGACGGGGCCGGGATCGGCTATGTGATCAATCCGACCTTGGTGCGCGGCCTCGATTACTATAATCGCACGGTGTTCGAATGGATCACCGACCGGCTCGGGGCCCAGGGGACCCTCTGCGCCGGCGGGCGTTACGATGGCCTGGTCGAGTGTTTCGGCGGGGCACCGACCCCGGCGGTCGGTTTCGCCATGGGGCTGGAGCGCATCGTCGCGCTCCTTGAAGCCGGTGGGGAAGGGCGGGAAGGGGTCTGCGACGTCTTTATGATCGCGGTCGGCGAGGAGGCGGTGCGCGCGGCCCTGCCCTTGGGCGAGTCCCTGCGCGACGCGCTGCCCGGCCTCCGGCTCTCGGCCAACTGTGGCGGTGGTGGGTTCAAAGCCCAATTCCGGCGGGCGGACAGAAGTGGGGCGCGGATCGCGGTGATCCTCGGCGCGGACGAGGTGCGGCAGGGCGTCGCGGGTGTGAAGCTCTTGTGCCAGGCGAGCGAGCAAGAGAGCGTGGGGCAGGGAGATCTCGCCGGCCACATCGGGCGGATGCTCGGGGGGCGGGTGCTCGGGCGCTCCCTGAAAGCAGAGGCGTAAATTTTTCTTATCCTCATAGGCGGGACTCGGCATGGATCCCTATTCATCGGACCGAGAACAAGTGGAGGTACTGAAGACCTGGTGGCGGAAGAACGGCATGCCGATCCTCGCCGGGGTGGGTATCGGTCTCGGCGGGCTGTATGCGTGGCGGGCCTGGCAGGCCGAGGCGCATGTGGATGCCGAGCAGGCCTCCAGCCGCTTCGAGCAGCTCGTGACGGCCCTCGCGGAGAACAAGCCTGCCGAGAACAAGACCGGCACCCTGGCCGGGCAGGCGGAGCAGATCCTCGATGAGCACGATGGCACGGTATACGCCTCGTTCGCGACCCTCGCCCTGGCGCGGCTCGCGGTCGAGGCCGGCGATCTAGAGAAGGCCCGGGGACATCTGCAATGGGTGCTGGATCACACCCGACACGCACCGCTCAAGCGCCTCGCCAAGCTGCGTCTCGCGCGCGTTCTCCTGTCCGCGGGTGAGACCGACAAGTCCTGGTCGCTGGTCGAAGAGTTGAAGGACGGTCCCGAGTCCGCCAGCTATCAAGAGCTCAAGGGCGATGTCCTGCGCGCGCAGGGCCGGGTAGCCGAGGCGCGCCGGGCCTACGACGAGGCGTTGAAACTGGCTGGAGGCGCCGGCGAGTCCGGCCCGCCAAGTCAAACCAGTTTGCAGCTCAAACTGGACGCCCTCGGGATCTCCGATCCGGCACCCTGACCCCATGTCTCAACGATGGACAGGGCGTCAACGATGGGCAGGGCGTGAGCGATGGGCAAGGCCCCTCTGGAATTTTCTTTATTCTTTATATCCTATTGGCGTATTGGCCCTCCTGGCGGTCCTGCCGGGTTGCGGGATCCCGGAGTACATGAGCGATCTGCTGGAGGAAGAAGAGCCGGCACAGGTCATCACCCCACTCCAGGAGCTCGAGCCGAGCATCGCGATCCAGGAGCTTTGGAACGACGATGTGGGCGAGGGCACCGACGCACTGTTCTTGAAGCTCGCGCCGGCGGCCGCCGAGGGCACCGTGTACGTGGCCGATCGGGAAGGGACCGTCAGCGCCATCGGCATCGAGAGCGGCGACGCCCTGTGGGAACGCGACACCGACATGCCCATCTCCGGGGGGCCGGGTCTCGGCGAGGGCCTGGTCCTGGTCGGCACCTCGGATGGCGAGGTGCTGGCGCTGTCCCAGGCGGATGGCTCTTTGGTCTGGACCGCCGCGGTGAGCAGTGAGGTGCTCGCGCCGCCCCGGATCGAGGACGGCGTGGCCGTGGTGCGGACCGGGGACGGCAAGGTCTTCGGCATCGATGGCACCGCCGGCACGAGGGTCTGGGTCTACGACAAGCAGGTGCCGGTCTTGACCCTGCGCGGGACCAGCGCGCCGGTCTTGTCCGAGGACCTCGCGATCGTGGGCTTCGACAGCGGGGCGCTCGTGGCCCTGGAGGTCAAGACCGGCAAGCCGGCCTGGGAGGTTGGCGTCGCCCAGCCGCACGGCCGCTCGGACCTCGAACGCATGGTGGACATCGACGCCGAACCGGTCCTCTACGACGACCACCTCTATGTCGCCACCTTCCAGGGCAGAGTCGTGGCGCTCGATCTTCAGGACGGCGATCTGGTATGGGACAAGACCTTATCGTCTTATGCCGGCGTCGGGGTGGACGAGGACAACCTCTACGTGACCGACGACAAGGGTCACGTCTGGTCTCTGGACCGTCTGGCCGGCAGTACCAACTGGGAGCAAGAACAGCTCGCTGGCCGCGCCCTAACCGCCCCGTCAAGCTCGGGTGACTATCTGGTGGTCGGCGACGTGGAGGGCTATCTGCACTGGCTTAGCCGGGAAGACGGCCAGCTGGCCGCGCGCGTGCGGCTCGACGATGAGCGCATGATGGCCGCGCCGCTGGTCGTCGATGATGTGGTGATCGCCTACAGCAGCGGCGGCACCCTGGGCGCCTATCGGGTCGCCCCATGACACCAGTGCTCGCCATCATCGGGCGGCCGAACGTGGGCAAATCGACCCTGTTCAACCAGCTCACACGGAGCCGCGATGCCCTGGTCGCGGATACCCCGGGCATGACCCGCGATCGCATCGTCGGGCACGGGACGTTCGGGGAACGCCGTTATGTCTGCGTCGATACCGGCGGCCTCGGGGATGACCGAGAGCGGCTTGCGGCGCTGGTCAGAGACCAGGCCCTGCGCGCCGCGGCCGAGTCAGATATGGTGCTGTTGGTCGTCGATGGTCGCGCGGGGATCTCGGCTGGGGATCGGGACATCGCGCGCCGTCTGCGGCGCCTCGGGAAACCGGTCCGGATCGCGGTCAACAAGACCGAGGGGCTCGATCCGGAGACCGCCGTCGCGGAATTCTTCGATCTGGGGCTCGGCACCCCGCTTGCCGTCTCCAGCGCCCATCGGGAGGGACTCGTGGCGCTCCTCGAGAGTGCGCTGGGGCACGTCTCTGTCGATCCGGACGAGGCGGATCCGATCCCCGATGCCGGGACGCGCGTCGCCATCGTCGGTCGACCCAATGTGGGCAAGTCCACGCTCGTCAACCGCATGCTCGGGGAAGAGCGCGTGGTGGTCTACGATCGGCCCGGGACCACGCGAGACAGCATCGCGGTGCCGTTCGTGCGCCATGGCCGGCCGTATGTCCTCATCGACACGGCAGGCATGCGGCGCCGCGCCCGGATCCGCGAGACCGTCGAGCACTTCAGCGTCGTCAAGACCCAGCAGGCGATCGATGGCGCCCATGTTGTGGTCGTGGTCCTCGATGCCGGCGAGTCGGTCACCGAGCAGGATGCTGCGTTGCTCGGCATGGTCATCGAGGCGGGGCGAGCGCTCGTGGTCGCGGTGAACAAATGGGATGGGCTGGCCCCCGAGCAGCGCGACCATGTCCACAAGGAGGTGGACCGGCGGCTCACGTTCCTGGATTTCGCCCGGGTCCATTACCTCTCGGCCCTGCACGGCAGTGGCGTCGGTGGGCTCTACGCTTCCATCGATCGGGCCCATGCCTCGGCCTTCGTAGAGGTCCAGACGGGGGCACTGACCCGCATCCTGGAGCGCGCCGTCCGGGACCATCCCCCGCCGCTCGTCGCCGGCCGGCGCATCAAGCTCCGTTACGCGCATCTCGGCGGCCACAACCCGCCGCGCGTCGTGGTGCACGGGCATCGCAGCGCGTGCCTGCCCGAGCCCTACCGGCGTTATCTCGAGCGCGCGCTGCGCGAAGCCCTGGGGATCGAGGGCACCCCGTTGCGCGTCGAGCTCCGCCAGGACGCCAATCCGTATGTCAATAGACCCTCTGGCAATAAACCCTCTGGGAATCGACCGGCCGGCCAGAGGCACCCTGTGAACAAACCGCGGCCGGCGCCGCCGCGAAAACGCATGCCCGACCATGCCGTTTGACCCCTGCGCCGCGCTCACGGCCGAGATCATCGAGCGGGCGCGAGGGATCCGGCTCCTGGTGAGCGATTGCGATGGGGTTTTGACGGACGGTGGCGTCTATTACTCGGGTGTCGGCGAGGTCTCGAAGCGCTTCCATATCCGCGACGGCATGGGTGTGGAGCGCCTCCGCAAGCTCGCAGGGATCGACACGGCCCTCGTCTCCGGCGAGGGATCGCCGGCGCTGAAAAAGCGCGCCGAAAAGCTCTCTATTACCGAATGCCATCTCGGCATCGAGGACAAGGCCGCGGTGTTACAGACCATCGCCGCTGGTCGCGGCCTCCCGCTCCAGGCCCTCGCCTACATCGGAGACGACGTCAACGACCTCGCGGCCATGGCCCTCGCGGGCCTATCCGCCTGTCCCGGCGATGCCTTCGCAGATGTTCGGGAGAACGCCCACATCGTGTGCACCGCCCACGGCGGCTACGGGGCGTTCCGGGAATTCGCGGAGATCATCATCGCGGCCGGGATGCGGCGGGCGGATTGATCCATCGTGCTGCCTCCTGCAGGGCAGTCCGACCCGCTACTGGGGCACTTGCTTGTGCCCCCGCGACTATCCATGTCTCGAACACTCTCCCTTGTCCTGAGCTTGGGGATTAGCTAAGGCATCTAGCATAAATAACTTGAACAATTATCGGGCTGGTGTGGGATGAATACTGTAGTTCCATTCGCCGTGGAATTCGTCTGGCGTGGGCTGGACCGTGGCCAATTCAGCATTGCTGACTT
>JALZID010000252.1 GCA_030860485.1 Pseudomonadota bacterium
TGAGAGGGCCTCCTTTGTGGGACGTATGATCTAGAGAAACCCATACCTACCACGGAGTGCCCTCTCTTCCAAGCATTTTCGCTCATAACCTATTGATCTGTTGTCGTTAAAAAAGATCTTCACCCAAATTCGATGGCAGCTTTCACTAGCGGCGAGGGAGGGGAGGAGTTTGAAGGCACCGATGAGGTGCCAAACATCGCACTCCAGGTGATTTGTCCAACTTCGCCGTCGATGAGTAGCGGCAGGCCGTTCGGATCAGGGAACCGGGCCGAAACAGCTTTACGGCTCTTTTCGCCGTTTCATTATCGAAGACCCCTGTTTCTTCAATCGGCCCGCAGCCTACTTCGTTGAGGCGATGCTGAATACTCTTGACAATATTGTTGTCCGGATCGCCCGCTTTGATTATGCGGCCTGGAAAACGCAGCGGAACGACCCTGCCGAGCGGGGTATTGACACGCGCAGTGGGTGGCATAACAGGCGCAGCCTGCGCATAGGCACAAGCTCAGAGCGAGCATCCCTGCTCCGCCCGGGACGCGCGTCCGGTACGGACAGGCGATACCTTGACGGGGGCGGCCGGTCTTTCTGGGGGCCTTGGGGAACTGTCGCATTTCTTATGAACGTGCCCGAGTATTCCTCCGCGAGAGGGCATGGCGCGGATATTCCGGAACATGATGATGCCAATCCAAGGTCGCATCTCCCACCCTACGGCCATGAATCCCGCTGAACCCTGCCACCCGGCAACGCCTGCGCCAACCCAGGCAGGTCGAATAGATCAGCCCCGTCCCCCTCGCGGGGTCACGCAGTCGGCCCTCCCAACTCGGCGCCTGGCCGCTGCGCGGGAGTGCCGCGCTTGGCGACCCGAGCTCGGTGGAACCATAAATAACATACGATATCCAGCCGGTTGATTCAGTGAAATAGTTCACTGAATGTCCCTTAGAGACCGGTTTATGCTTGAAGATTTGGTTTCGCTTCCGGCCTTCTCGTCCGACACCGCCGCCGCTCCACTTCCGGCAGATGCCCGCAGACAACACTCGCAACTGCCCTCGGGGGCTCCGCAGGCCAGTGTCGTGCCGGTTGGGCATGGGGTCGGCGTGATCGGCTACGGTGAAGTCCTCGCCGTGCACCGCCGGTCCACCGATGACCTCAGCGTTCGAGGACTTCCTGGGCTCGACGCCCGTTCCAGCGCGAGCCGGACTTTGACGTGACCAGCGTGAAATACGATTTTATCGGACTGCCGGCACGGGCAGAGGCGCAGGCCTCTGGGCTTGCACCTGCGGCGCCGGACCGGGTGATGTGGTTCGAGGGCTACGTGCGCACTTATCTCGAGCGCGACCTCCAGGCGCTCTCGTCGATCGCGGCGCTGCCGGACTTCCGGCGGCTCATGCGGGCGGCCTGTCTCCGGCTCGGTCAGCTCGTGAACCAGACGGAGCTCGGTCGGGACCTCGGGGTGGCGCAACCCACCGTGTATCGCTACCTGAACCTGCTAGAGAGCTCGTATCTGCTGGTGCGGCTGCGCGCCTAGCGGTGAACCGCACCAAGCAGCTCATGATCGCCTAACACGCCTCTCGCGTGGTGTCTCAGTGCGGCCCGTCGCCGTAGCGCGGCGAGATCATGCGGCGCAGCCAGTCGCCGACACCGGAGCGGGGGCGATCGTTGAAGGTGGTCTCCTGGCGCGCTCACCCGTAGCGTTTGGCGAACAGCGCCCGGCGGGCCAAGGTCACACGATGGGCCTCCGGCGAGATGCTGGCGGCACGGCTCAGCAAGCGCTGGGCGCTCACGAGGTCGTTGGCCTCGATCTCCTGGTAGACGAGGGCGAGGTACCGGTCCAGGATGGACTGGATCCCGTCTGCGGCCGCTCGGCTGCCGGGCTCTAGGGCCAAAACCTGGCGATACTTGTCGTAGGCGCTCTGCCCCTCCGGGATGGTGAGACGATGGGCCCCCAGGTCTTCCCGTGCGCCTTGCAAGAGTCCCTGGACGGTGTCGCGCGGATCCGGGGGAAGGTCCTCGGGCTGCGGTTTCGATGCCGGTTCGGTGCGACCCGCGAGCCCGTACACCTCGAAGGTGTCGCTCCAGCCGAGGTCGGATCCGCCCGCGGGGGGTGGACGCAGTGGGGTGGTCTCGGCGAGCGGCAGCGGCGTGGCAGCGGCTTTGGGCGGGGGCTGTCCCGTGTCCCGCTCCGGCCCCGCGAGCATCCCGGCAAGGCCGATGCAGAGGCCGATGAGGGCTGCGGCCTGTGCCCAGTGAGCGCGTAAAACGCCCACCACCGCATGCCGTCGACGGTCGGGACGCACGGTCCGCCTCTCGAGTCGTCGGGCCTCCCCCGCTCGACCAAAAACAGATGAATTATGGTGGCTCACGAGGGCACGCAGGGCCGGTGCAGTCGAGGGCTGTCCGGGCTCCGTGGGACTCTCATCGTTCGTTACCTGTGGTTTGTAGACCAAGGCCGGCGGGTCGTCCGCCCGCCAGCCCTCCGAACCGGTGTCGAAGGCCTTGCGCCAATCGGCGATCGACTGCGGGCGATCCTGGGACCTGAACTGCAAGGCCCAGTCGATGGCGTTGAGCAAGCCTTCGGAGTAGAGACCCGCGGCGCATTCGGAAGCCGGGCCGTGGGGATCTCTGCCCCCATGCACCACGGCCTCGGCGCGCGCGGTCGCCTGCGCCGGTATGGCGCCGGTCACGGCCCGGTAGAGGGTCGCTCCCAGGGCGTAGATGTCGGTCCAAGGCCCTTGTTTCTCGGGGCTCGAGCTGTATTGTTCGATGGGTGCAAATCCGGGCGAGACGAGGTTGGTCAAGGGATGCACTTCTGCGGGCGCGATCTGCCGCGCCGAGCCGAAGTCGAGGAGCATGGGGCTGCCGTTCTGGCGAATGAAGATGTTGCTCGGCTTGATGTCGCGATGGACAAACTGCTGGTCGTGCAGCGCCTCCAGGGCATCCAGGAGGGGGAACAGGAGGCGCAGGATCTCGTGTTCCGAGAGGGTGGCACGCCGCGACAGGATCGACTGCAGGTTCTCCCCCTCCTCATATTCCATGACGAGATAGGCGGTGTTGTTGGCCTCGAACAGGTCCACCAGCCGGACGATGTGGGGATGATCGAACCGGTACAGGTTCTCGGCCTCCGCGATGAACCGCCCGAGACCCGCGGCGTAGTCGTCGAAGAGCACATCCGAGAGGGGTTGGAGCCCCTGCTCTTCCCCGCGCCGGGCCACCTGCGGGGGAAGGTATTCCTTGATCGCGACGATGCGCCCGTCGTTCAGGTCTTCGGCGAGGTAGGTGGTCCCGAAGGTGCCCTGGCCCAGGACCTCCTGGATCCGATACCACAGAAGCTCGGCGCCCTGTGGCAGGGCGTCCCGGTACTGCCTAACGGCTGCCATCGCGGCTATGTAGGGGACGATGCGGCGAGCCAGAGTTCACTGCAGGGTGAATCATCTCGCATACCCGTTCTTTGGGATGGGCGTAGTGGGGGTCACAACCGTGCACCCGCCCTCCGTTGTTTCGCATGGGTTTACTAAAATAATAGCATGTTTCTACGGGTGATCAGCCGCCACGACGGGGCGCGAGCAAAGGGGCAGGGGGCATTAATTTCGGTCCTGAGGTGGATAGCCATGGGGCAGGCGCTGGACCCGAGACGCTATCGGAGCAGGAGGCCTATCGGATCAACCTGTACAACGCCCTGACCGTGGATCTGGTGCTCGTGCACTACCGGTGAAGAGCATCCGCGAAATCGGTGGCAGGTGGTTGTTCCGCGGGCCCTGGGACGATGCGATCGTGAAGGTGGCCGGGGGGGCGGGCGCTCTCGCTCAACGACATCGCGCACTGGGTCCTGCGGCCTATCTGGCGCGATCCGCGAATCCACTACGCGCTCAACTGTGCTAGCATCGGTTGTCCCAACCTGGCGGGGCGGGCCTACACGGGGATCACCTGGAGCGGCTGCTCGAGCAGGGCCCCCATGACTACGTCAACCATCCGCGCGGCGCCGTGTGGCAGGATGGCGAGCTTCGCGCCTCCAGACTGGTATCAGGAAGGAACTTCGATGGGACGGAGGCCGGGGTAGTGGGCCATCTCACTGCGCTATGCTCGGCCGGAGCTGGCCGAGCGCCTGCGCGGCTATGCGGGGCCGATCGACTATTCTACTATGACTACGGCTGGTCGCTGAACGAGCCCTGAGCGAGGTACGGGACATGGCGCCCAATGTGATCAACTCAAGGGGGATCAACTTAAGGGGGATCAACTCAAGGGCGACCCGTCAGCGACAGACGACCTTCCCCGCGATTCGCCGCAGGGGCCTATCGACGTTACAGGTCAACCTCGGTTATCGCTGCAACCAGGCCTGCGTCCACTGCCATGTGAACGCCGGCCCCAAGCGCACCGAGGAGATGGACCGGGGGGTCATCGACGAGGTCGTCGCCTTCCTGTCGGCGTCCGGGGTCAAGACCCTGGACATCACCGGGGGCGCGCCCGAGCTGAACCCGCATTTCCGCGATCTGGTGCGTGCGGCATGCGGGCTTGGGGTACATGTCATCGACCGCTGTAATCTCACTATCCTCGAAGAGCCGGGCCAGGATGGGCTGGCCGAGTTCCTGGCGGGAGCGGGGGTCGAGGTCACGGCCTCGCTGCCCTGCTATCTCGAGGACAATGTCGATGCCCAGCGCGGCAAGGGGGTATTCGCCGCGAGCCTGCGGGGACTCAAGCGCCTCAACGCGCTGGGTTACGGTCAAGCCGGGACGGGGCTCACCCTGAACCTCGTCTACAACCCGCAGGGCCCCCATCTGCCCCCGCCGCAGGCCGCGCTCGAGGCCGACTACCGCGAACGACTGGCCCGCGAGCACGGCATCGTCTTCAACGCCCTCTATGCCGTCGCCAACATGCCCATCGAGCGCTTCGCGCGCACCCTCTGTGCGCGCGGCGAATACCAGGGCTATATGGCGCTGCTGCGGGCGGCGCACCGGGATGAGAACCTGGAGACCGTCATGTGCCGCACGCTCCTGAGCGTGGATTGGCGGGGCCATGTGTATGATTGCGACTTCAATCAGATGTTGGGGATCCCGCTCCCGACCCGCAGCCGCCCCGCCCGGCTTCGCGACCTCATCGGTCGCGGGCTTGCGGGCCGGCCGATCGCGGTCGCGGGGCACTGCTACGGCTGTACCGCCGGCCAGGGCAGCAGTTGCGGGGGCGCTTTACAGTAAGCGGGCGTCTATTAATTAATCTGTGGAGGATGTGATTAGGATGGCGATGAACGTCGAAGTAGAGGTCTTGAACCGTTACTCGGAGGGCGCAAAGGCGAAACAGGCGGCGCTGTGCTGCCCGATGAGCTACGACCCCGCGCTCCTCGCTCTCCTGCCCGAGGAGATCATCGAGCGCGATTACGGTTGCGGCGACCCGACACCCTACATGCGGCCGGGCGACGTCGTCCTCGACCTCGGCAGCGGCGCCGGCAAGGTGTGCTATCTGGCGGCCCAGATCGTGGGGCCCGAGGGTCGGGTCATCGGGATCGACATGAACGACGACATGCTGGCCCTGGCGCGCAAGTACCAGGGCGTGATGGCGATGAAGCTCGGCGGTGACCGGGTGCGCTTCTGCAAGGCGCGCATCCAGGACCTCGCGCTCGACCTCGAAAAGCTGGCCGAGCATCTGCACCGGCATCCGGTCCGATCGCTCGACGATCTGGTCGCGCTAAGGGAGCTCGAGAGGCGCGAGCGGCGCGAGCACCCCTTGGTGCCTGATGGCTCCGTGGATCTCGTGGTCTCGAACTGCGTGTTGAACCTCGTGCCCGATGCGGACAAACCCGCGCTCATCGCCGAGGTCCATCGGGTCCTCAAACCGGGCGGGCGGGTCGCCATCTCCGACATCGTGAGCGACGAGCCGGTCCCCGAACGGCTCAAGGCGGACCCGCTGCTCTGGACCGGCTGCCTGTCGGGGGCCTTCCAGGAGGAGGGCTTCCTGAAGGCCTTTCTGGATGCGGGCTTCCTGGCGGTCCGCTACGCCGAGTGGGGCAAAGAGCCGTGGCAGGTGGTCGAAGGCATCGAATTCCGCTCGGTGGTCCTGAGCGCGGTCAAGGGCGCGGGTACGCCCTGCCTCGATGTAGGCCAGGCGGTCATCTACCGCGGGCCTTACGCCTCGGTGAGCGACGACGAGGGGCACGTCTATGCGCGCGGGGCGCGAATCGCCGTGTGCGAACGGAGCTTCAGGTTCCTGACCGAGGGGGCCTATCGAGACGACTTCATCGGCATCACCCCGATGACGCCCGGCGACCCCGTGCCCTGGTGCGCGCCCGCGGGTACGAGGCGGCCGGCCGCCGACACCAAAGGGGCGCTCGTAACTTCGGTCAACGGAACCGGCGGCTGTGGGACGGGGTGTTGTTAGCTAGCCCGCATTTCTCACCACTGCTCGTCGCGAGGCCGGGCCGCACGGACTGAAAGACGGCGAAGGCGTAGCTGACACTACGTCGAGCCGGCGTCGAAGCCCTTATCGAACGCCGGGGTCGCCGGGTCGTCCATGTCGACAGCCGCTGCCTTGAGAATCCCGTAGATCTGGTCTGGGTCGTCGCCGGACCCCCACCCCGGCTCTTGTCCGCAAACAGCACCGACAGGGGAGGGAGGTTCCCGCTCTCCCTGCATAGTGCGGGAGGGAGTTTCCGGTTTCTCTCTTTGCGATAGCGGGGGGAGGGTCAGGGCGGGGCTCGTCACCTGGGCCTCCTGGTAATGAGCCGGATGTTGATTGGCGTGTTGCTGACGATGGCCCCGCTGATATTCCTCACCTGCACCCTGCCCTTGAGTCTCTTCACGTTTCCCTGCCTGATGGTCTTTCTGCCGTTCCTACTGAGGCGGAGCTTGAAGGTGTCGGTGCGACCCGGCGGGACGTTGACCACGGCGGCGGCGAACGTGATCCGGAGGCGCGCCTTGGCCGACGCTCCGGGGTCACGGCCGAGCCTGACGGCACTGGCACGCACGGTGAGATTGACCTGGCTGGTGCATGAGGTACTCGGGTCCTGGCAGGTCAGCCGAACCCCGCAAGTCCTGGCCTGACAAGTGGAAACCGGCCGGGGCCCGGGCGGTGGGATTGCCGGCGGTGGTGGCGGTGGTGCTGCGACCGCAGCGAGCGCCGCGTCGGCCTGGATCAACCCGAAACCGGTGCCGAAGTCGAATCCGGTGTCGAAGCCGGCGGTCGCCGGATCGTCCATGTCGACGGCCGTGCCTTTCAGAACGGAATAGATACCGTCAGGGCCGAATGATGGGTTTCGGTGCGTAATCAAGGCCGCGACCCCGGCGGCATGCGGGGCGGAGGCAGAGGTCCCGAAGAAGTTCGGGAAGCCGGTCGCGTCCGGGTCACTGCCGCCAAAAAACGTGGTGTCGGCTCCATCCGGCGCCGTGATGGCCGGCTGCGCGCGGACCTCGGGTGTGGCGAGCCGGTTCCCGGCGGTATCGAAGAAAATGGGGGTGCCTCCGGCCGAAGAGGACGTCTCGATGAGCGGCGGGCTCTGCCCGAACGCGGGCGTATCCCGGTAATCGGCCGCGCCACGCCGAGGCCCCCGCGTGCGACACTGTGGCCGAAGGAGGTGCTGCTGCGTGTGTCGAACTGATCGATCGTGATGGAGCCGCTCCCGACGTTCACCGTTTTCATCAACCCTGGGTCCGGACCGGAGAACTGCAGGATGATCATCCCAAAGGTGGTAGCGGGACCGGCGTTACGAAGCTGAAAAACTCGAAGGGATCGCCCCCGACGTTGACAGTCAGCGCTGCCGGCGAGACCCAGGTTACAAGCCGCGTCGGTGAGAATGATGTCCAGGTCGCTCTGCGATCCCGGGGGCCCGCTGATCGAGAAGAAGGGTTCATCCCATTGGAAGATTTGGCGCAACGTCCCGCCCACCGGAATGGTGATCTGCTGGCAGGTATCAACCCCGAGACCTGGATCGAAGTCGTGCAACTCCTCAGGCCCTTCGCCAAGATCTCTGAACTGCCCGCTACCGCGGAAGGGGGACTCATAGGACTGGCGACCATCGTTCCCGGCCGCGCTGAAGTAGCTGATCCCGCGCGCCTTTACCAGGTCGCCCGCCTGGGCGATGATGCCGTCCTGGAACATCGGCTCGGCGAAATAGATGATGTCGTCGGTGATCACCTTGGCCCCGGCGTTGGCGAGATCGATGATGCCTTGGGCGAAATTGGCTTGCCCGCCAAGGGCGGTGTGGACGGCGATCGCCGCCCCGGGGCGACATCATGGACGATCTCGGCCATCGCCCGCGCCTCATCGATGGCGTCCGGACCGCAGGGTGGTTCTTCGAGTACGACGATCCCGGCCGGCAGATCGCCGCTCGCGACCCCCGCCGCCGCACCCCCTAGACAGTTGAAGCTGTCGGAGAGGGCTCCCACCGTGACGCCGGTGCCGTCGACACCAAAGGTGCTGCGGGCGTGTCCGCCCGCATCCCGACATCGCCCTGGCTCGTGACGCTGCCGACCAGGGTCATGGCATAGGCCGGGCGGGCGAAATTCAGCGAGGCCAGGTTTTCGAGGGCCGGGCTCGCTAGTGGAGTGTCCCTTAAATAACTTGACAGATTCTCTGGCAATTGCTATGCTTACGGTCATGCCGAACACGAGGCTGTCGATCGAGTTGAAACGGCTGAACGGACGCAGCTCGAAAAGTGGGAGT
>JALZID010000253.1 GCA_030860485.1 Pseudomonadota bacterium
AAGTCAGCAATGCTGAATTGGCCACGGTCCAGCCCACGCCAGACGAATTCCACGGCGAATGGAACTACAGTATTCATCCCACACCAGCCCGATAATTGTTCAAGTTATTTATGCTAGATGCCTTAGCCCCTGAGGGGGATCGTTTTGTCCCATGGGACTATCAGCTTCGTAACTACGTCGTCAGAGAGTAGGCCCCCCTACTATTTTATTCGGTAGTAATGAAGCAACACTACTTGTAGTCCGCCTAGCGCCTTGATTGCGCGAATGAGAGTAGGTGCATTCGGATATTGTAATCGCTCGTGCTTTATCTTGTACCAAAGGTCCACCAATCTGGTGCAGATGATATTGACGAACCTTCCCATGGGGTGAAGCCCAGCGAGAATCGCGGCATAAGCATGTCCATAGTAGCAAAACTCGGAAATCTGCTTGTTACGCATGTGAAGTAGTCATGAATCGAAGGTTCTGGGGTGTATAAAATTGAATGCGCAAATCCTCTGAAAGCATTCTCTATCTCGGTTGCCGCAACTAGAATGATGCAAGTGTTGTGTTCGGTCTGATGGCCATCGCGCAATTGGTGCGGCTAGTGATACGCCCAGAGGTGCTCGTGGCCGGGCATTCGATGCCGTTGTGGGCAAGCGTGCTGGCGGGGTGGTCTGAGCATTTGGATGTGGAAACTCGCTCGCACGCCGACCAAATGAACGAAAGACCCCGAACTACGCGAACTACGTTAACCTGACTCCCTTTCCCGCCTCTGAACGGCGGCGAGGAAGCCGCGCAGGATGTTCAGTTCCTTCTGGTCGAGGCGGGCGCGGTTGAACAGGCGTTTCAGACGGTGCAACAGCCGGCCCGGCTTCGCCCGGTCCAGGAACCCGACCGCCACCAGGGTCTCTTCCAGATGGGCGTAGAGCTGCCCGAGCTCCTCGGCGGTGGCGGAACGCGCCTCCGGCCGGTGGCTCCTCGGCCCCCCGTCCAGGGCGGCCTGCCGGACCTCGTAGGCCACGATCTGGACCGCGGCCGCGAGATTCAGCGAGCTGAAATCCGGCGCCGTAGGGATACGCACCATGAGCTGGCAGCTCTCGAGCTCGGTATTGGCGAGCCCGGAATGCTCCGGGCCGAACACTAGGGCCACCTCCCCGTGCCGGGCGGCGTCGAGGACCTGTGCCGCCGCCGCGCGCGGGCCGGCCTCGGGCCAGGCAATGCCGCGCCGCCGGGCGCTCGTGCCGACGACCAGGCCGGAACCCGCGAGGGCCTCGGGCACAGACGCATGCACGCCGGCATGATATAAAACATCGTCGGCACCCGCGGCCATGGCCGTGGCCTCGGCCGAGGGGAAGCGGCTCGGGGCGACCAGGCACAGGCGCGTGAGGCCCATGGTCTTCATCGCCCGGGCACACGCCCCGATGTTGCCGGGGTGGGTCGGCCGGACCAGGACGACCCGCACCCTCGACAAGGGCCCGGGCCCGATCGACGCCGCACCCGCGGAGTTACTCAGAGACACACCTATGCACCCGATGCTCAACATCGCCGTCCGTGCCGCGCGCCGCGGGGGGGACATTATCGTGAGGCACGTCGATCGCGTGCAAGGGCTGAAGATCGACACCAAGAGCCGCCACGACTATGTGAGCGAGGTGGACAGGCTGGTCGAGGCGGCCATCATCGACACCCTGCGCAAGGCCTACCCGACCCACGGCATCCTCGCCGAGGAGAGCGGCCTTGAGGGTCCGGAAGACTGCCTGTGGGTCATCGACCCGCTCGACGGGACTACCAACTTCCTGCACGGCTTTCCGCAGTTCGCGGTGTCCATCGCCTTCAAGCGCAAGGGCGTCTTGGAGCAGGCGGTGGTCTATGATCCCTTGCGCGGGGAGCTTTTCACCGCCACCCGCGGCGAGGGCGCCATGCTCAACGACCGCCGGATCCGGGTGAGCAACCGCGCCGGCCTCGACGGCGCCCTCATCGGCACCGGTTTCCCGTTTCGCGGCCTGGAGCGCCTGGACGCCTACCTCGCGGCCCTCAAGGCCGTGATCCCCTTGAGCGCGGGGATCCGGCGGGCCGGCGCCGCGGCCCTGGACCTGGCCTATGTGGCCTCCGGGAGGCTCGATGGGTTCTGGGAGATCGGACTCAAGGAATGGGACATGGCGGCGGGCGCGCTCCTGATCCTGGAGGCCGGTGGCCTCGTCAGCGACGACTTCGACCGCTACGACTATCTCACGAGCGGCAACATCGTCGCGGGCAGCCCCCGGGTCCACCGCGACCTCTTGAAGACCCTCGATCCCTTCCGGCTTTCCGGCCCTCTCCCCTAGCCCGCAATTTCTCACCACCACCCTGCTGCGACCGCCGAGGCGGCGGGCCGTGGTGAGCGGTCCGGCCTGGCGCCTCACCCCCTCACCCGCGCCGGCTGGATTCAAGCATTCGTCCCCAGGACCGCTAAGAGCAACGCACCGAGCGGTTCCCCGCGAAGGACTCGCAGGAAGCCACGGTGCAGGTAGGGATGCTCCCTGTCCAGGGATGGACCCCCCACCCTTCCGGGTACTGCCCTTCTCCCCCGCGATCCCACCCGACCCGAGCACCTGACCGGGCGCGCCTTCCGGCTCGCCCTTCCAGTCGGCTCGACGTAGTGTCAGCTACGCCTTCGCGTCTTTCAGTCCGTGCGGCCCCAGAGACCGGCGCCTCGGCGGTCTCGCGACGAGCCGTGGTGAGAAATGCGGGCTAGCCCGCTCCCCTCGTCCCCGATCCCACGCCCTCGGCGGCGATGCGCGCGCGCCAGGCGCGGCTCTGGCCTAGGATGGCCTCTGCATCGAGCGTCGTGAAGCCCCGCGCCGCGAGCAACCGCCGCCCGGCGACCCACACATCGGTCACGCACTCCCGCCCGGCGGCATAGACGATCTGGGAGATGGGGTCGTAGACCGGCTCGGTATCGATGCCGCCGAGATCGATGGCCACCAGATCGGCGCCCTTGCCCGGCACGAGCGAGCCGGTGAGGTCCTCCATCCCCAGCGCCCGGGCGCCGGCCAGGGTAGCCATGTGCAGGGCCCGCGCTGCCGGGACGGCACGCGCCTCGCCCGCCTGAGCCTTGGCGAGCAAGGCCGCGGTACGCATCTCGTTCAACAGGTCCAGGCGGTTGTTGCTGGCCGCGCCATCGGTGCCGAGCGCCACGTTCACCCCGGCAGCCTGCAAGGCGTGCACGGGACAGAAGCCGCTCGCGAGCTTCAGGTTCGAGCTGGGGCAGTGGATCACGTGCACGCCGTGCTCGGCGACCAGGGCGATGTCGCGCGCATCGAGCGCGGTCATGTGCACCGCTTGTAGGCGGGGCGACAGGAGTCCGAGCCGCTTCAGGCGCACGAGCGGCCGCTCGCCACTCGCCGCGAGCGCCTCATCGACCTCACGGGCGGTCTCGTGGACGTGCATCTGGATGGGGACATCGAGTTCCTCGGCGAGCGCCGACACCCTTTGCAATGTATCGTCCGAGACCGTGTAGGGCGCGTGCGGGGCGAAGGCCGTGCGCACCAGGGGATGGCCGCGATAGGCATCGTAGACCGCCGTGCCCTTGCTGAAGTATTCGTCGGTGTCTTGCGCCCAAGGGGTCGGGAACTCGATGATGATGAGCCCGACCGTGATCCGCACGCCGACCTCCGCCGCCACCACCGCACCCTGGTCGGGGAAGAAGAACATGTCGTTGAAACAAGTCGTGCCCCCTGCGATCATCTCCGCGATCGCATGCCGCATCCCGTCGCGCACGAACTCCGGATCTACGAACCGGCGCTCGGCAGGCCAGATGTGATGCTCGAGCCAGTCCATGAGCGCCAGATCGTCGGCCAGCCCGCGGAACAGGACCATAGGGGCGTGGACATGGGCATTCACCAGCCCCGGGATCAGGGCATGGCGATCCAGGAGCTGTGCCTCGCGGGCGCGATAGCGCGCCGCGGCCCGTGCGCTCGGCAGGACGTCCACGATCCGGCCGCCATGGACCGCGAGCGCATGGTCGGGGTAGACCGCGCCCTCGGGCTCGACGGGGATGACCCAACGGGCGTGCAGGAGGAGGTCGATGGGCGTGGTCATCATATCGATGAAACGGGGCGCTGGGCCGAGATTCTATAGGAACCACCGCAGATCTCGCGAGGGCATGATCGCCAACCGACACGAGACGGTACCCGACCGGGTACGGGCACTGCTTTGGCGCGACGGGGGGCTCGGGCTCCTCGATCAGCGCCTCTTGCCCCAGCGCCTCGAGTACCTGTGGCTGTCGCATCCCGCCGAGATCGCGGACGCGATCCGCCGGATGGTCGTGCGCGGGGCGCCGGCCATTGGCATCGCCGCCGCCTACGGCGTCGTGCTCGCCGCGCGCGCCGCCTATGCCCGGAGGGGAGAGCGCTGGCGAGAGGACCTCGGCACCGATCTGGACGCGTTGCGCGCGGCTCGGCCCACGGCCGTGAACCTCGGCTGGGCCCTCCGGCGCATGGAGGCGCAGTGCGGGAGGCAGAGCGGCGATCCGGAACCGGGCCTGCTCGCCCAGGCGCAAGCGATCCACGCCGAGGACATCGCCGCCAACCGGCGCATGGGCGAGCTGGGTGCCGCGTTCCTCGGGAGAGGCTCGCGCGCCATGACCCATTGCAACGCCGGCTCGCTCGCGACCGGGGGTTTCGGCACGGCCCTCGGGGTAATCCGCAGCGCCTGGGCAGGCAGGGCGCTGACCAAGGTCTATGCCGCCGAGACCCGACCGTGGTTGCAGGGGGCGCGACTCACCGCTTGGGAATTGCGTGAGGACGGCGTGCCGGCGACCCTCCTCGCGGACGGCGCGGCGGCCGATCTCATGCGCCGGGGGCTCATCGATTGGGTGATCGTCGGGGCCGACCGGATCGCGGCCAACGGCGATGTCGCCAACAAGATCGGGACCTATGCCCTGGCGCTCGCCGCCCGCGCCCATGGGGTACGGTTCATGGTCGCGGCCCCGGTCTCGACCATCGACCTCGAAACCCCCGACGGCGGCGCCATCCCCATCGAGGAACGCCCGGCCGAGGAACTGCTGGCTTTGGGCGGACAACGGGTGGCGCCCGAGGGCATCGATGTCTGGAACCCGGTCTTCGACGTCACCCCCGCAGCACTCATCGATGTGCTCGTGACCGAGCGGGGCGCGCTCGAAGCGCCGGGCCCGCTTGGCATCGCGGAGCTCTGCCAAGCCGCGTGAGGTCAACCGCCGGCGGATTCGCCACCGATGGGCCCAAGGTGCGCTTCGCCGGCTGCTGCAAACCCGTGCCCGACGACCCGATCCGGGGCTAACTCACCGAGGGTCAGGGCATCGCCATCCACCGCCGCGAGTGCGCCAACCTCGGGCGGCTCGCCGAGGCCGTCCCGACCGGCTCATCGACGTCGCCTGGGGTCTGCACCGCGGCCGGTGCTACCGCGCCGAGATCATGGTGGACGCCGACGACCGGCGCGGCCTCCTGCGCGATGTCTCGGGTGCCGTCACGGGTGAGCACATCGACATCCTGGCCGTCAACACCCTCTCCGACCGCAACACCGAGACTGCCCGCATGACCTTCGTGGTCGAGATCGAAAGCGCCGACCAATTCGATCGCGCCATCCGCCGCATCACCCCCGTCCCCGGCCGTGCTCCGCGCCTCACGGAAGCGCTGAGTCGTTACGCGAGCCGGGGCTCGTGCTTGATTTGGTAGGCCTCAATCGCCTACGCCCCCGTCTTTGTAACCCTTTCCGAGCAAGCGGCAACCTTTACCGCCCACGCGCTCCATTGGATGCTTCGACGGTGCCAGACGTAACGCTAGAATCAATGGTTTAAGGGTCCCGTTGCACCTGGCATAAACGTTGTTGCGATCCAAATTCACAAGCGCATTTTGTGTTAGACTACATTGGAGGACGATCATGCACACCAAATCGACTAGCTCACCCGGCCAGGAAGGCGTAGACATCGTAGGTGCACGGGACTTTAGTTCAGGGCCTGGTCCGGAGATCATGGCCGCGGATACCCTAGAGGGCGATACCGTCGTCAACAGGCAGGGCGAGACGCTCGGCGAAATCAAGCATATCATGATCGACGTACCGCGAGGGCGCGTGGCTTATGCTGTGCTGTCCTTCGGTGGGATCCTTGGGGTCGGAGATAAGCTATTTGCGATTCCCTGGAGCGCTTTTACGCTCGATGCGGGTAATCATAACTTTATCCTCGATGTTCCCGAGCAGCGGTTGAGGGATGCACCTGGATTCGACAAAGACCATTGGCCTGCGATGGCCGACGAACGCTGGGCGAACCAGGTTCATTCCTATTACCATGCTCGCCCGTACTGGGGGCAGTAACCGGCTTACACGGTGTCTGGATATCCAATAGTACCGGAGAGTGCCGGTTTTTAGACCACGAAGAGCAAGGTATGTTATGCCGAGAGGTGATAAATCGACGTATACGGACAAGCAGAAACGGCAGGCGCAGCATATTGAAGAGGGCTACGAGCAACGCGGCGTGTCGGAAGGGGAAGCCGAACGCCGCGCGTGGGCTACGGTCAACAAAACATCCGGCGGCGGAAAAAAGAGCGGATCGGGTAAAGGCAAGCCCACCAACAAAGGTCCGACCAGGAAAGGTGGCCGCTTGGGCGGCGCGACGTCCGCCGCTCGCCCAGCGGCAGCGCGGTCCGCCTCCGCCAAAAAGGCGGCAGCGACGCGCGCGAGGAGGGCCAAATAGCAAGGCGACCTTGGTGCAGACCGGAGATCCAAACGCCGCACGGCGGGGGGTGTATCGTCGAATCGAGTAACAAAGGCAGAGCACGGCGATCGGGTTGGCCCGACGCGCGGAGGAACGCGATAATAGAGTGCTCTCAGACTATTGCCAGTATTTATCGAGATTGTAATTTGTGGAGGTTTGTTATGTGTGCGAAAAGATGGGTGCTTTTATCCCTGTGTTTGCTGCTCGCGCCGGCGAGCCACGCTGCAGGCGAGAGCAAGGCCGCCGGCGAGGGCCAAGCGACCGAAACGAGCGCGGACAAAGCCCTCGTGACCCGCATCCAGGACGCACTGCGTAAGGACCCGGGGCTCGGGGACGCGACGAACCTTTCGGTCGCTGCCAGGGAGGGTGAAGTTACGCTAAGCGGATCGATCGCGAATACGGCCGAGGCGGAACGAGCGATTCGAATTGCGCGCGGTGTTGAAGGGGTGCAGCGGGTAGAGGACAAGCTGGTGCGCGAGAGTAAGGCCGATGTGCCTGCGACCCCCCATCAGTCCACCGTCATCGATGCCCCGGTGGACAATAACGCCGAGACCGACACGCCACGCGCAAAGTAGCCGTGTCATTGACTGTGGATCCAACCGCGTTAGCCACTTATGCTCGGCGTATTGGTGGTCGCGCTGACCGGCTTACCGGGCAAGAAAACGGGCAAGCAGTGCGCCACGCGGCGCCAGCAATGACGGTGTCGTGCGCGTTGCGGGGGTGTGACGCTTTCCAATCCCGATCGGGGTGCTGTACGCGGATCAGGGGATCACCAGGACCGCCGTCTTCGAATACTTCAAATCGATTTACGCTACGCCCACTCCTTACGAGGCGTTGATCTCCCCCGCACGCAGCGGGCGGCCGGGGAGTTTGCCTGCTTGGCGCGCCGAGGACACCCGCGCTTTATGCGCTCGGCGTCCGTGCCTTGCCTGTGCTGGTCTTTTGCGTGGTGGCTCAGGTCGGATCGACGCTTCCTTTGGCGATCATCCGCAGGGCGGTCCTGCTCGGGATGAAGAAATAGTCGCCGCCGCGGGTCTCCACGAGGCGGGGGATCTTGTTGACAAAATACGGGGGTTGGCCAGATTTCGGATCAGCGTGGATCACCATCTTGCTGGGGCAGTCGGCATTATGGTTCCCGAGTAGCACATCCTTGTCGCTGCCTTCCTTGGAGTCATTGGCATAGTTGATCCACTGCTGCTGAAGGAATTCGAATTGGCGCTCGATGCTGGTGTTCAACGCCATGAAGATGACGCCGTGATTGCCATCGTCCCGGCTGCGATCCCGCACCACACCGTAGGGTAGGCCCCGGCGCAGTATACGCCGCCGATCGTCCAGCGCTCCCGGCGTATCAAAGGCGCCGTCCTGGCCGAACTCCAGAGAGCCGCGCGGGTTGATGCGACGGATGTGCGCGCCGATGGGACAATTGTATCCCATGAGGTCGAAGCGAAAATCCGCGAGCATCATATCCTGTGTTCGCTCGTCGGCGGCGGCAAATCGCTGGTCCCATGCGGCCTTGCTCGCGGCATCCGGCGTATTGATGACCGGTGCGCCGTTGTCCCGCCAGCGTCCGGAGAGCTTGGCCGCCAGCAGTTCCCTGCCGCCGGGGAATGACTCGGCGTGCGCATCCAAGAGTCGCTCGAAACTAGCAACGTTCTGGTGCAGCTTGCGGTACACCATGAAGGTGCCGTTACGGGCAAGCAGTATCGGCGCGGGCGCCGGGGGGTATTCGCGGGCCTCGTCGGGATGGCCGAGTAGGAACTCGCCCGTCTCGAGCCGCGCCCATCCACCCTCTCGGGTGAGCTTGCCGCGGCCGGCGACGCGATACTCTTCGGTGATCTGGCCTTCGAATACCGGATCTCCGATCCCATCGGTATAGCCGAAGTGCTCCTTCGCGCAGGGCTCACCGTTTTCGTAGAGTGCGGAGGCATCCTGAAAGGGGAGATCCTCCTGGCCGTCATCGCCGCGATGGCCGGTCAGCAGGACGACACCACCATCGCTGACGTCGATCTGGGACATCACCCACTGATAGGACTCCTCGACATACTCGAGCGGTTGCCCGTTCTCGGGCGTCTGCGCGTTAATCGATATCGCGACGTGCACGTCCTTGGCCCAGATCTTATCCCAATGTTCCGGATCGCTCGGCCCATCGTCCCCGAGGATCGCCTTGCGTTCCTTCATCCCCATGACGAATTCCTGGGGGAACCCCGCCAACGAGGCCCTCGCCAGCCCCAAGGCCTTCAAGCCGTTATAGGTAAAGGCGATGTTGATAGGCGCCTTGGGCTTTGGAACGACCCCCTTAGGGGGCGGTCCCCAGCTGACCGAGGTCGTGACCCGTTTGGTGATGGTCCCGACGAAGGCCCTCCCCCTGTCGCCGTCGTCGATACGCAGGAAAAAGAACCGCGCCTTCGGAAAACCGAAGCGCCCGTATGCCCTGATGATGTTGCCTTGTATATCGGGCAGGTCTAGTTGCTGGGTCATGTCGAGGTACTCGCTTTTTTTTCGGGATCCGATTGTCCGGGTCTCCATGTCGGCGCCGCCAGACGATTCGGCTGCACCCGATCGATAAACGCCAGAAAGGCCTCCTGTAGCTCCGCAGCCCCCAAGCCTTGGTGGCTGACGGCGAATTTCACGAACTGCTGCTTCAGGTACAGCGCCTTCAATTGCTCTTCCAGCGAATCGTCGGTCGAACCATTGAAAAATAGATTTGCCGTGAGCTGGCAGCGTTTGATGTAGGCGATGAAACCCTCTGCGTCCTGCACCCTGTCGAAGGCCACGCAATGTTCCCAGATACGTTTGATATCGGCGCTGATGGTCGACCACATCCCGCGTAGATACGTCTCCAGATCGCCATGGAAATTACTCGAGAACACGAGATATCTGGATTTCAGATGGTCTTCCCGAGGAAGCGCCAACAGCCGAAACCGATCCTTGAAAATAGATAGAATATCCAAGAGATTGCAGAACGGGTCACACCCGGGTGTAGACTCGTAAAAGACATCATCCAGGATGAAAAAACGCGCGAAATAGGTCTGCGGCACCTTGGCGAGCGGGCTGTCCTCGCAAACGCCCAGGCCGTGCAGTCGACTTTGCACCTCATCCGCGTAAGAGATTTCGCCGATACACCCGTTCTTAATCGGCGATAAGACCGTCAACGCATAGGCGTTGCCACTGACATTGGCCATACTTTCCCCCTTTATCGAGGTCCTGGGGCATCGAGCAAGCGCCTGGCATCGACCGCTTGTGTGGCCAGGCTCACGATCGGCGCCGGTTGCATATCGCCCAGGTCATATTGCAGCTCGACCAAGAGTGCGTGGTACTTTTTGAGAAACTCTTCGGGGCCCGCATCGCGGACGGCTTGTTCAAAGGTGATCAGCGCCTTTTTCAGGCGTTTGGCGGATTTGACATCGTTGGAGCTGGCGAGCGGATAGGCGTTGTAGTAATGGTCCGTATCGATCTGGTTGTGCCGGATGTAGTCATGAAAGGGGGTCAGGGGCACCGACTTCGGATAGCGAACGTTCTTCTTCCAAAAGAGATCCAGACCGCTTGGGATGGCGAAGGTAAAGGAGTCCACATACTGATCCCAGCTCCCATTGAAGTTGCTGAAGAACAGCATGTAGGAATAGTGCAGGTCTTCCTTAGGCTGACTGGGATCGAGGTGCGGAAACTTCCACCGGTCGATGATGACCCAGCGTGCGTAGTGGATGAGCGATAAGGTGATGAGCCCGCGCAAGCTGCTCGGGTTTTTAGTTGCAGTCCGGAAGATGTACTTGTTGATCCATGCCATGTACCAACGGATCGGCGTGATCACGTTCATGGCGTAGGCCTTCCCCGCTATGTTCGACATGGACCCCTCCTCTCTTAAGACTCTGGAGTTTCAAGGCATAGTTCGGATTTCAATTTGATCCGCGGTGTGTCGACCGCATGCAGCACCTCCTCTTCCCCCGGTTACCCACCGCGGTCACGCGTGCCAATGGATGATCCCGATGGCCTCCCGAGCCTGACTCGCAACTCGATGTAGTGGCCCCCTCATGGCGTGGCGCGGATCTTGGCGCCGGTGATACTTGCTGTTGGAGCAAACCGGCCATTACGGTGCCCTCGATACCTATTGGCAACCATAGCACAAGCAACCCCACGTTTGTAGAGGGCAACCGTTACCGCCGGTACCCGCACGATGATCGCGATGCCGTAGCGGATACCCATGCGCCCGGCTTCCAGCCAGAAGCCCCCTGCTGACGACGCCACGCATGTGTCCCGCGTGGGCCGAGAGTACGAAGCCTGGCGCAAGACCCCGCTGGGTCCGGAGCGCTGGGTCCACGTCTCGGCGGATGGGATTAGTCCGCACTTCGGGCCGAGGAGACGCGGTGGTGTCTTCCGGCCGTCATCGGGTGGACGCACGCGGGGAGAAGCGCTTCCTCGCCATCGAGGACGGTGCGGGAGTCTACCGAGTCGCGGCGGGAGGTGCTCTTAGACCTCAAGAGACGCGGGGTGGAGGCGCCCGCGTTGGCGGTAGGGGGCGCTGGGGAAGGGGTTTCCCGACCCGTGAGCAACGTGGCTTCGTGCACAAGAGATCTAACGGGTGCTGAAACTGTTCACCAAAGTCCGTGCAGCCCAAGGGCCTTGGCCCTGCTGCACGAGATCGGGATGGCCGAGACGCACGCGGCGGCGGACATCGCCTTTGACCGGTTCATCGCCACTACCGAAGCAAGTACCCGAAGGCGGTCGAGTACCGGGCCAAGGGCAGATCGCCGCCTGATCAGCTCGCCATACACGAGATTTGGCGATAGCTCTCCACAATACGGTCAGGGGTGACAACGGCCGTGCTGGAGCGCCACATGGCCCTTGATCCATCTGCCAGAGGTGATTTGGGCACCGGATGCTCGAAGCGCCGCCAGGCGCTGTGCGGGGCGCTCCGGGTGGCGTCCAACCGCCCGTGGCGGTGCCAGATCGCCGTGATCGTGTCCGGGCTCGACACCCCGTCATGGCCCAAGGTCAAAAGCCGCGCGTGCCGCTTGGTCCCAGGTCGGATGCTGATCGCGCAAGGTCAACACCGCATGCTCCACGACAGTCGGCGTTCGTCCAGGCGACGTCTCGAGCGGACGCGATCGATCCAAAAGCCACTCACCACCCCTTCACGAACGCTTCGATCAGCGCGATAGATGTCGCGTTGTCGGGCATGTCCCACATCGGGCCATGTCCGCCGGGGTAGAAGACTGCGTCGAAATCGTCCGCGGACACGTCGCCTAGCTTTTTCGTGTTGACAAGTTCAGCCTGCGCAGCGGTGTCTGTGCGGAAGCGCTTCGTTAATCCGGTCTGGTGTTCGAGCTGATCGCTTCCCGGATCGAGCGGCGGCTGGCCGCCCGTCGGCGAGGCCAGCGTGATCGCCGCTCCGGCGGTCCTTCAGCACGTAATAGGGAGCGGCGAACTCTTCCAGCCCGAAACCAGTTTTTTTCCGGTGTCGCCGAGTTGGTCATGAGACGTGAGCACAATAAGAATCCCATAGCAAACCTTCTGTTTGAGAACCCATCTTGAAACGCCAGTGTACCGCCACTCCGCGACCCGACTCATTCGCTTCTTGCTCCGCCCAACGCCGCAAATCAGCCGCGCGAGGTACGAGCGTCGGTTGCATTTGCTTCGTTAGCCTGGAACAGCCGCTCCTACGATGCAACTAAACTAAGCTGAACGCGGAAAGCACGCACCTGCGAGCAGGTAGACAACGCCCTTGCCCTCTTGCGTTTTCGAGGACGCCCGTCACCAGTGCAAATATTAGCCAACGCAAAACGGCCTCTCGTGGGCTCAATCCAGACTTGGTGACTACTACTACTGCTGCACTACCCCCAAAACCACCCCGATAGCAAGACGCCCCATATCTTGTCGATTCATCGTGCCTCCAGATTTTCCGTCCCTGCGAGAAACGAGCTAATGAGGTCGAGACGTGCTCGGTGGATTCGGATATCCGAGTCCATAAATGGATGCGCATAGTCCGGTCGCACTTCGGTTCGACTCCCCCTTGTCTTCGCAAGATCGATGAGTTCTTGGGAATTCTTTATCGGTACGACTTTGTCTTGGTTTCCAGCGACCAAGAGAAACCGGGACCCGTCCATTGGGAAATTGGCTACCGGATCATATTTCTCAGGGCACCCCAAGTTCGAGACGCGACTGGGAGTCGAATCAATAACAGCGCGATCAAAGGCGATGCCTGATCCGACAACATTGAGTAATATGACGCCACCAAAAGAAATACCGTATAGTAAGCGCTTACCCTTGGTCGATGCACCGATTCGATCGAAGAGTTCTTGGTAGTCACTTACCATTGCCTTGAGTCGGCGCTCTCCTTCTGAGTGTCCGTAACCTCGATAGTCAAAGACGTATGTCTCGATGCCGGCTTGTGATAAGAAGGTGAGACTCGAAAGCAGTTGATCTGCAAGCATCGCGTTACCTTGGGCTACAAGCACAGAGCCGATTACAGCCCCTCCAGCGGCTGTACTACCGAGTTTGTAACCCCTCAAGAGACGACCATCCTTCGTCTTATGCACAATAAGTTCCGCGTTTGGAATGAGGCTAGCGGCTTCTGAATTCGGCTTACCGGCGGCACCGCTCCACATCCAGAAAACAAGCGGCTCTTTGATTGAGCCGCAAACGCTCTGTTCAAGGGTTTCGAATGCGCGGGAATTAGCGCCAATTGTCAAGAGAACAAGTGTAGCTAGCATCATACGAAACAATAGCATGTGAACTTCTCCCTCCTTGCCGTCTCCGAATCCCATTGCTGGGGATAGGCATCGGAATGTTCAGCAATGTAGTTGGCTCGCAAAGGCCTGACCATCGCGATCGGCTGGAGTCCCACCAAGCCGGAGAAGGAATCCGTCTGGCTGGGGTACCTCATGGCACGTGACCTGCGTGAGAGGGAGTAGTGGCTAGAAGGCAGGAAACCGCGAGCGCTATTGCGATCCACTGAGGGATGAAGCTCTGTAGGCTTCGTTGTCGACTCAGGGTCGGCTCCCAGGCGGATCACAAGCTCAGCGTGGCGATGTAAAAGTAATTCATCGGGTCGTGCGGCAGCGTCTCGACACGCACCCGCCCGAAACCGACCGCGCGTAGCATCTCGGTCGCCTTTTCCTTGCCCCACATCGCACCGAGCCCCGGCCCCCCAGCCGCGAGCGAGACCGACATGCAATGCATACAAGAGATTGTGTACAGGAATGGCCCGAAGGGATGTTCGATGTCGGTGTGGACATGACTCGAACCCGAGATGTCCTGCATGAGGAACGTGCCGTTCGGAGTTGTTCGGGCTCGACGCACGTGTCAGCCATGAGGCACGTTCCGCCGGCAGGTGATAGGTTCGATCTTCCGGACGATATTCGACGACGCCCCCGGTCACCATAGCGCCCAACCACTCGCGAACGTAGCGCTCGTTCTGACCCGCCTCAACGGCGATCCGCTCGCTGGTGGCCGCGGGCAGGCGGGACAACACGTCGAAGAGCCCGTTGCGATGACCAATGGAAATCATCAGGGCAAGACCGGCATGATTGAGCGTTTCGACCATCTTCTGACCGAAAGCGTCGATTCGTGCTTGGTCCAATGGAATCGTCATCGGCTTCCTCCGAGCCTATACGGTGTTCCAGCATACGCCCGCTTTAATTCATCAATGTCGATCTTCTTCATTTGAAGCATTGCCTCCTTGGCTCTTTGGGATTTTTCAGAATCGGGGTCACTCATCATCTCGGACAAAACGGTGAGAACAACTTGCCATGAAGCGCCATATTTATCCTTGAGCCAGCCGCACTGCTGTGCCTTTTCATCCCCGCCCTCCGATAGCTTCTCCCAGTAGTCCACTTCTTCCTGCGTCTCGCAATTGACTTGGAACGAGATGGCCTCGTTGAATTTGAACATCGGCCCGCCGTTGAGTGCGGTAAGCGCCTGCCCATCGAGTTCAAATGCCACGGTCATTACCGTTCCCGCCGGTTTTCCGTGGACGTCATGCCCAGCTTCTCCGTACCGAGCAACGTTTACGATCTTTGAATTTCTAAAGATAGCGGTATAAAACTCAACTGCCTCTTCAGCTTGATCATCAAACCACAAACAGGGAGTAATCTTTCGAATGACTTGCATGATGTAGCGGAGGATGCCCTTACGAAACATATAGAGCAGACTGAGCAGACTACTGTTCCGCGGTACCGCGAAATAACGGCCCAAGCAACAAGCAACACCACTGGCCAGGAACTGGCCACCCATTTCACTCTTATTTCCTCGATGCCTTGCGCGGGTCGTCCGCCGGGTTCACGTAGTTGATCTCGAATGGACCCATGCCGGATACCTGAATCACGGTCTCGCCCTTCGCCCAGACGAAGTGTCGCACCGCCTTAGGCGTCACCGCGTATGACCCGACCGGCAACTCACGGCCCGCCGCCGTGTCGAATCTCTCCCCTAACCCCATCCCAAACGTACCCTGGAGGACGACGATCCCCTCGTCCGTCGCGTGCCAGTGCGGCGGGACTCTGTAGCCGTCCGGTAACTTCGCCCGGATGGTGAACGGCGCCCCGGCTTTCGACCGGTCACCCTCTAAGGCGGCCATCTGGGCGCCGGGGGGGAGCGAGGGCGGGGCCGGTCCCCACTTGACCTGATCGGGAGTGACGACCAGATGGGCCGCGTGCGTGCCAGTAGAGGCGGAACCATCCTTTCCCTCTTGACCGGGTTGAGCAAGATCCAGTGAGGCTGCTGCCAGCAGGGCGAGAATTAAGAGGCTCAGTTGATACTTTCTCATAGCTTTGTCTCCTCCTTAGCAGATGTATTGCGGGAACGAGTGGTGTTATTATGCTAAATCTGAGGGCAAGTCAACGGTGATACCGCGCTGCCACACTTAATGTGCGCCAACCGTAATATACCGCCTAGCGAGACATCATGACTTGTGCCGAGCGAGGCTGACCCGCGGCGGAAACGCCGGTTAGCCTCGACGAGGCCAGGGCCGCATAATGAACACATGGTCATTAGTAGCTAACCGGAGGCTGCCATGAAACAGTCTAGAAGCCTGTGTGGGGCGGAAGCCCCGCAGGGTGTTCCGCCGAATGACACGCCACCAAATTATCGTCTCCTATCGCCGACGGCAACGAACCAACCTCACCGGCGCGCCGCTTTTGGGCGCGTCCGGTGAAGCGCCCCGTGTACGCCCGACATGGGCATGAACTTATGGGGTGAAAGTCCCCTGTAGGAGTACCGGTAATGTCCTATTGTAGGACAAATGCAACTACTAGCCGAAGGCAAGGGCAATCCCGCGAGGGGTGGTCT
>JALZID010000254.1 GCA_030860485.1 Pseudomonadota bacterium
ACCCCGCTGTGCTCCGCGCCGACGATCGGGTGACCCGGGACCACGTAGGCAAGGTGCTCGCCGAGCATCGCCCGGCCGGCGGCGACCACCACGCCCTTGACGCTGCCAACGTCGGTCACGAGCGTCCGTGTTGGCAGGCCGGGGCGGATCCCCGCGAAGACCGCGCCGATCGCCCCGATGGGCACGGCGACGACCACGGCATCGGCCCCCGCCACGGCCGTGCCGAGGTCGGGGGCCCCGTCGTCGATGATGCCGAGACCATGCGCCTGTTCCAGGCGGTCGCGATCGATGTCCTGTCCGATGATGTAACCACAGGTGCCGGCCGCCCGGAGGGCGCGCGCCAGCGAGCAGCCGATGAGACCGACACCGATGACAGCGAGCCGTTCGATCAGCACCCGGGCCGTCTCAATCCGTCCGGCGCGTCAACTTTCTGATCCAGCCGGGGCCAGGCCGGACCATATAATTGTCTTTGAAGCTAGGCCCATTCCCCATCATCTCTGTTCCGTCCGGCACCCCAGGACCCGGGTCAGGGCCGCGGCGAAGCGGGCGTTCTCGGCCTCGGCCCCGACCGTCACCCGCAGGTGCTCGGGCAGACCGTAGCCGGCGATGGGCCGCGTGATGACCCCCTCGCAGAGGAGCGCCGCATAGACGTCGCTGCCCGGCCGCGGCAGGGCGATGCACAGGAAATTGGCGACCGAGGGGATGTAGGAAAGCCCGAGGGCATCGCAGGTGTCCTCCAGTTGCCGGAGCCCGGCCTGGTTGGCCCGGCGGCTCCGTGCGACGTGCCCCTCGTCCCCGAGCGCGGCTTCGGCGGCGGCGAGGGCGAGGCTGTTGACGTTGAAAGGCTGGCGGACGCGGTTGAAGAGCCCGGCCACCTCCGGGTGGGACACGCCATAGCCCAGGCGCAGCCCGGCGAGGCCATGGATCTTGGAGAAGGTCCGGGTCACGATGAGGTTGGGGAAGCGTTCGACCCAGGCGACGCCGTTCGGATAGCCGGGCTCGTCCACGTACTCGTAATAGGCCTCGTCGATCAGCACCAAGACGTGCTTCGGCAGGGATGTCAGGAGACCCGCCAGCGCATCGCTCCCGACCCAGGTCCCGGTCGGGTTGTTGGGGTTCGCGATAAAGATCAGGCGAGTGCGCTCCGTCACCGCCGCGCGCATGGCGTGGAGATCATGGCCGTAGGACCGCGCCGGGGTCACGATCGCCCGCGCCCCCACCGCCTGGGTCACGATCGGGTACACCGCGAAGGCGTGCTCGGAGAACACCACCTCATCGGCGGGGGTCACGAACGTGCGGGCGGCCAGCTCCAGGACCTCGTTCGAGCCGTTGCCCAGCGTGAGCTGATCGGAGGTGATGGGCCCCCCCCCGACCGACAGGTGCGCCGCCAGGGCCTTCTTCAGGGCGTAGCCCGAGCCGTCGGGGTAACGGTGCAGGGATCCCAGCGCGGCCCGGATCGCGGCCAGGGCCAGGGTTCCGGGGCCGAGCGGGTTCTCGTTCGAGGCGAGCTTGACGGCACCCGCGATGTCGTACTCGCGCTCCAACTCCTCGATCGGCTTGCCGGGCTCATAGGGCTTGAGGCCCGGCACACCGGGTGCCGCGAGGGAAACAAAATCGCAGCCCGCGGGCGTGTGCTTCGCCATCGAAGGCGAGTCCGCCGGTGGTGTACCCATCACAGGACCGCCCGCGGATAGGAGCCGAGCACTTTCAGCATGGAGGCGCGCTGTTTGAGCTCCTTCAAGGCCTCTGCCACCACCTCGTCGCGGCCGTGGCCCTCGATGTCCACGAAGAAGAAGTAATCCCACATCCCGCGCCGCGAGGGTCGCGACTCGATGCGCATCATGCTGATCCCGTGCTCGGCGAAGGAGGCGAGCATTTTGTGGAGCGCGCCGGGAAGGTTGGGGGTCGAGAAGATCAGGGTGGTCTTGTCGTCGCCGCTCGGTGGGGTGGAGCGGTGGCCGATGATAAGGAAACGGGTGGTGTTGTCGGACTCGTCCTCGATGTTGTGCACGATGCGGGTGAGCCCATAGATCGAGGCCGCCGCGTCGCCCGCGATGGCCGCCGTCCCGGGCTCGGCGGCGGCGCGGCGCGCGGCCTCGGCATTGCTCGCCACCGGGCAGCGTGCCGCTTTGGCGAGGTGGTTGTTGAGCCAGCGGCGGCACTGGGCCAAGGCCTGCTCGTGGCCGTAGACGCGCAGGAGCCCGTCCACATTGGCCGCCTTACCCAAAAGGTGATGGTGGATGCGCAGCTCTACCTCGCCGCAGATCCGGAGCGGCGAGTTGATGAACATATCGAGGGTGTGGTTGACCACGCCCTCGATGGAGTTCTCGACCGGCACCACCCCATAGTGGCAAGCCTCGGCCTCGACCTCGCGGAACACATCGTCGATGGTGCCCATGGGGAGCGCCTGCACGGAGCGCCCGAAGTGCTTCTGCACGGCGGCATGGGTGAACGTCCCCTCGGGTCCCAGGAAGCCCACGTTCAAGGGCTGCTGCAGCGCCAGGCAGGCGGACATGATCTCGCGGAACAGCCGCGCCATCTCCTCGTCCGAGAGCGGCCCGCGGTTGCGGGAGATGATCTTGCGCAGCACCTGGGCCTCGCGCTCGGGCCGGTAATAATCGGTGGCCTCGCCGCCCTTGACGGCGGCCACCGCCTTGGCGAGCTCGGCGCGGGTGGTGATCATCTGCAGCAGCTGGCCGTCCAGCTCGTCGATGCGGGCGCGGAAGTCTTGTAGCTGTTGTTCGTTGGACATGCTTTGCGCCCGACTTCCGTGCTCGGTTATGGTCGGCGGCGTGGCGAGCAGATCGGGGCCATACCATCAAGGTCGGGAAGGCCCTCTTCCCGGGCATCGTACCACAGCCGCCGCCGCTGGGATCCCCGAACGTCGGTGTAGCGGATCCACGGAGCGAGGGCCGTCCGAAGCAGGTGTCGGGATGCGCGGTAGCCCGGTTCGGTATACTGGCCACGGCCATAAATCGCCCCTTAGGCATCTAGCATAAATAACTTGAACAATTATCGGGCTGGTGTGGGATGAATACTGTAGTTCCATTCGCCGTGGAATTCGTCTGGCGTGGGCTGGACCGTGGCCAATTCAGCATTGCTGACTT
>JALZID010000255.1 GCA_030860485.1 Pseudomonadota bacterium
GTTCCATCCTCCCCTCCCCGATCATCTTGATTTGCCGATAAAGTTGATCAGATCGGGTGGAGCCCTAAAAGTTCCACGCATTTGTTATCTTTATAACTCATATAGTTATAAGATCTTACCTATGAGCTCGTCCAAGCGCCCCCATTTATCATCAAATGCGAACAATCTTATTCCAGGAGACTAGATTATCAAAGAACGACGTGCAAGTAGGATCTCGCGTAGTTGGTATTTCATGCTTCCCTCTTGACGATAAGGAGCTAACAGATGAACAACGCGCAAGCGGTCCGACGTACGGAAACGGACCTTTTCACACCGCTGCGGCTTGGGCCTTACGTGGTGCCGAACCGCATCGTAATGGCGCCCTTGACCCGCAACCGCGCAGGCCCGGGCAATGTCCCGCAGACGATGAACGCGCGCTACTACGCACAGCGCGCGTCGGCGGGGCTTATCATCACCGAGGCCACGCAAATCTCACCCCAGGGCGTGGGCTATCCGGACACCCCGGGGATCCACGACGCGGCGCAGGTGCAAGGTTGGAGGCAGGTGACCCAGGCCGTGCACGAGCGGGCTGGTCGTATCTTTCTTCAGCTCTGGCACGTGGGCCGCATTTCCCATCCCTCCTTGCAGCCCGATGGTGCCTTGCCGGTGGCGCCCTCGGCGATCCGGCCAGCGGGTGAGGCCTACACGTACGAGGGACTGAAACCCTTCGTAACGCCGCGCGCCCTCGACATCGCGGAGCTCCCTGGTATTGTGGATCAGTACCGCACCGCCGCTCATTATGCCCTTACCGCCGGCTTCGATGGGGTCGAGATCCACGCGGCCAACGGGTACCTCATCGATCAATTCCTGCGCGATGGCACCAATCACCGCCCCGACGGCTACGGCGGCCCAGTGGAGAATCGGGCACGCTTTCTGTTCGAGGTCGTCGAGGCCGTCATCGGGGTGTGGGGACCCGGGCGCGTTGGAGTACGCCTCTCGCCGCTCAGTGCTTTCAACGACATGGTCGACTCGAACCCCGAGGCGCTCTTCGGATATGTCGCCGAACGGCTCGGTGATTACCCGCTCGTCGAACTCCACGTGGTCGAAACGGAAGAGGAACACGACGTGCAGCCAGCGGCGGGCCTCGACTTCGGCCGACTACGCCAGCGCTACCGCGGCCTGTACATGGCCAACGGCGGATACGCGTACGAGCGCGCCACGGCCGCACTCCGCGCGGACAGCGCAGACCTCGTCTCCTTCGGGCGCCTCTTCTTGGCCAACCCCGATCTGCCGGAGCGGTTCTGCCGGAACGCGCCGCTCAACACGCCGCACCCTGCCACATTCTATGAGGGCGACACGAAGGGCTATTTGGACTATCCGACCCTCAGCGAGATCGGTGGGCCGCGAGCGCGAAGCGTGCGACGATCTGCAGAAGACTGACGAAGGTCCTGTTGCCGACGGAAGCGTTAGCGCCCGATTAGGAGAATCCCACGATGCAGACGACCATCACCGAGATCGCGCCCGACGTCTTTCGCCTCTCGACGTTCGTATCCGACTTCGACATGCAGGTCAACCAATTTCTGGTGTGACGAGGAGCCGCTCCTGTGGCACACGGGTCTAAGAGCGCATTTTCCTGGTGCGCGATGCGGTTACGACACTCATCCCGATCGAACGGCTCCGCTGGATTGGCTTCAGCCATTTCGAAGCCGATGAATGTGGCTCACTGGCCGACTGGCAGAGGCTCGCGCCGCATTCGACCGCCCTCGCAAGCATCATTGCCAAGGTTGTCAGCGTGGACGACAGCGCCGCGCTGCGGCCCGCCCGTGGCCTCAGTGATGATGACATCTTTACCACCGGAACTTACCGCTTTCGCTTCCTGCAGACGCCGCATGTCCCGCACACGTGGGAGGCGGGGATGTTGTTCGAGGAGACCCACGCAACGCTATTTTGTTCTGATCTTTTTCACCACAATGGTAACGTCGCCCCAACGACGAGCTCCGACGTTGTGGATCTCTTCCGTCAGAAACTTGCCCAAGACGGGGCGCATACTCAGGCGCTTTGCGGGGTTGCGTCCGAAAACGCTAGCGGTCCACGGTTCCAGCTACGTCGGCGATGGCGCGCAGGCGATCGAGGCGCTCATCCCGATGCTCAAGGACGTCGTTGGTGGGCTATAGTCACGCGTGCTTGCGCCTTGACTCGGCTCGCCCAGCGGTGAAGGAGGCAATGAGTGCAGAAGGGCTGCGCAAGTAGGGGAAAGCAATGAAAAACGAAGTGGCGGTTGTTATGGGTGTCGGCACGGGCTGGGCGCGGCCTCCTCCGGAAGCGGGCGCGCGGCATGGGCGTCGAGCGCGACGCTTGGTAAAGCTTGGTCGGGTTACAACAATGGGGCATTGAGCCAGAAGTGTGTCCAGATGCCGGCCGCGTATCCGAGGGCGATGGCCCAGGTCCATTTGAGGTGGGAAAAGAACGTGTAGTACCCGCGGGACTGCCCCATGAGCGCCACACCGGCGGCCGAGCCGATGGACAGGAGCGACCCGCCGACCCCGGTCGTGAGCGTGATCAACAACCACTGACCGACGCTCATGTCGGGATTGATGCTCAACACCGCGAACATGAGGGGATGTTATCCACCACGGCCGACAGGACACCGATGAGGACGTTGGCGGCCGTGGGGCCGAGGTCCGCGTACAAGAAATCGAAACGAGCGCGAGATATCACAGGGCCCCGAGCCCACCCACGCACAGGATCACCCCGTAGAAGAACATCAAGGTATCCCATTCCACACGCTTCATACTGATGAAGATATCGAAGGGCTTGACAGCGGGTTTGTAATGATCGCGGAGGTTGAATGCCACGCTGTGCAGATCCACGGTTGGGGAGAAGCTGCGCAGCTCCGCGCGCCGGATGAAAAACCCGTAGAGCTTGAGCACGCCCAGGCCCGTCATCATCCCGAGGAACGGGGGCAGGTGCAGAAAATGGTGTAACAGGACGGTCGAAACGATGGTGCCGAGAAACAACGCGATCACCACGAATCCTCCGCGTTTGATGGGGATGGTGTCCGTGGCGACGGCCGGCCGATCGCCGGTGAGGTCCAACGCCTCACCGTCCCCAGCCAGCGCCAGCCCTAGGCACAGGAGGCCGGTCCCACAGGCGAGGCGCGATCGCCGCTCGACCGGGGACCGCTACTCGATCGCTTCGCATCGTGCGTATTCTCCCGAGAATGCCCGGTGTGCCCGCCTCTGTACGCGGGCGCGGGCGCTGATAGTCGGATCCGCACGTGATCGTATCCCGCCCGTGTGCCGATCCGGCCCGTGCGCGACCACCTCCTGCCGGGGTGGCGCCGGCGGCAAATTGCGCCTCCCGCACCGATCCCATAGAATAGCCCGCCCCACGTGCCCCGCTCGTCGGCCGGTGGGCATGCGGGGCCGGTAACACCGGCGGGTCTCCTTGCCTCACCGCGGTCTTCGCTACCGGTCGGGAGGCTCTTGAAATCCAAGGGGAGTGATTCCATGCGGCATTATGAGATCGTGTTTCTGGTCCACCCGGACCAGAGCGAGCAGGTCCCGGCGATGGTCCAGCGTTACCGGGCCATGGTCGAATCCAAGGGTGGGACCATCCATCGCCTGGAGGACTGGGGGCGCAGGGTCTTGGCGTACCCCATCGAGGACATCCACAAGGCCCACTACGTGCTCATGAACATCGAATGCGATGCGCCCGCGCTCAATGAATTGACCTCCGCGTTTCGGTTCAATGACGCGGTCTTGCGCAACCTGGTGATGCGCCGCAAGGCGCCCGTCACCGGGCCTTCTCCGCTGGCCAGGCGCCCCGAGGACGACAGACCCAGCGAGGGCCGGGACGAGCAGGACGCGTCCCCCGCGGCGCCTGTGGATGTCCCTGCCGGGGCCGGTGCCGTGAGCGACAGCGGTGCCCCGTCCGGCGATGCCCCGACGGACGGCGGCGCTGCCGAGTAGGGCGGCAGACCAGGGGCCGGCGCAACCCAGAAAAGGGCGGGCGGCCCGATTTCGTTCACCCCCCGACTTCGTTTACTCCCCCATTTCGTACATCAACTGAGGATACAGCCAATGGCGCGCTTTTTCCGCCGCAAGCGATATTGCCGCTTCACTGCCGAGGGTTTTACCGAGATCGATTACAAGGATCTGATCACTCTCAAGGCGTATATCACCGAGACCGGCAAGATCATGCCGAGCCGGATCTCGGGGACCAAGGCCCGTTACCAGCGCCAGCTCGGCTTGGCCATCAAGCGCGCCCGGTACCTGGCGCTCTTGCCATACTGCGACGCGCACTGACGGTTCGTGTCGATGCCCCGCGGCCACGACGGGTCGAGGTGGCCGGCGTGCGGTCCTTAGCCGAGTTCGTCATGCGCGGTCGCTGGCAGGCCGTCGGGACCATCTCGGCCCTGGGCATGCTCGGCTGGCTGCTGCCGCCGGTGTCGTACCTGAGCGGTGCCGCGGCCGGTCTGTGCGCGCTGCGCCACGGCGCGCGCGAGGGCTTCCTGGTGGTCAGCTATGCCACGCTCGGGGCCGGGCTCGTGACCCTGGTCGGGATCGGCAACGTGTGGCCTGCGATGTTCCTGGCCGTCGCCTGGTGGCTGCCGATTTGGCTGTGCGCCCAGGTCTTACGGGTCGGCCGCTCGCAAGGACTCGCGCTCGCCGCCATCGGGGGGCTTGCGGTCTTGGCCGTGGTCGCGGCGCGCGTATTGGTCGATGATGTCGAGGGCTGGTGGCGCGGGGTTTTGGAGCACATCGTATCTGCCGCGCCGGGACACGAGGACATGGGTCCGGAGCGGGCGATGCTCGATGCCCTGGCCGTGATGATGAACGGCCTGGTGGCGGGTGCCTTCGCCATGAGCGTGATGATCGCCTTGCTCATCGCCCGTTACTGGCAGGCGCTCCTGTACAATCCCGGAGGGTTTCGGGCCGAGTTCGAGGGGCTCAGGCTGCCGGGCGCCTTGGCGCCGGCGGTGGTCCTCACGGGGATCTTCGCGACCATCGAGGCGCTGGTCTTCGCGCAGCGTCATGGGCTCGTCACCGATCTCCTGGTGGTCGCGGTGGCGATGTATGGTTTTCAAGGCCTGGCCATCGCCCATCACTATGTGCGCAACCGCCAGCTCGCCAGTGCCTGGCTGGTGGCACTGTATGCGGCCGTGCTCGTGGTGCCGCAGATCGCGCTGGTGGCGCTGGCCGCGCTCGGGCTCTTGGATCACCGGGTAAATTTTCGCCACTTACCGGTCGGCGATAAGGCTTGAAACGATGGCCTGATTGAAGTCGACCTGATTGAAGTTGAAGGGGGAGCAAAGCGATGGAAGTGATACTGCTGGAAAAGGTGCACGGCCTGGGTGAGCTCGGCGAGACCGTGAAGGTCAAACCGGGTTTCGCGCGCAATTTCCTGATCCCGGGCCGCAAGGCCATTACCGCGACGCGCGACAATCGC
>JALZID010000256.1 GCA_030860485.1 Pseudomonadota bacterium
CCGAAGAGCCCAATCGAAGCCGCTTTGCACAAGGCCGATGACTCTATTGACAAGGTCATTCAATTACTTAAAGCTGCATGAAAAATGTTGCACAGCTTTCCTCCATGAACGACAATGTGAGAATCTATCCGCTCTGCGCTACACTCTGTGTTCATAAGGCCGTCCTCGTATGTCGGCATAACCTGTTGATCGATCCAGAACATATTATGCCACGAGGTACGGCCTTCTTCCATACCACCGGTGAGAAATCCGGGTTAGAGATCTGCCCAAAGTTAAAGTTGGAGATATTCTTCTCGTTCGTATAAAAACCACAGCTATCCGTAACCAACAAATTACTGTTGAATTGGTTTAGCATGTTGGTAACTGAAGGAGGGCACCACTGCGGCTACTGGTCCACCGCCCCTTCGCGAGATAGCGCCGCCCGCAGGAGCAGATAGATGGGATACGCCGATCCGATCGGCCGACGAGTCTCGCGTCGGTAGAGCTCCCCGCGGCGGTAGAGCTCCCCGCGGCGGCATCGCCATCGCTTTCCACCCTAATCCGCTTTTCGCAACACCCATGATCTAGCCCGCTCGGTGCAGGGCATACCCGGCGCCTCGCATCAGCCGGGAAGGCCGTCCACGAGCGCTTTCATCTCCAGTTTCGCCGCGCGGAGGACCGAAACGCCGTCGCCCAGGAGCAGCGTGTCGAAATCGAGGTCGAGGAGCACGCGCACGCTCTGCCTGAGCCGCGCGGGATCGTCTATCACCGCTTCGCGTAGCAGTCCGAGGTGTCCCGGCGGATTGCCGATGACGGCGTCCCCGACGATGAGGATGTGGCGCACTGGCCAGTGGAAGGCCACCTCCCCCGGTGATTTGCCCGGAACGGCGACGACATTGAGCGGCCCGATCCACGCCCGCGCCTCAAGAGCGCCATCGATGAGCGCACCCTGCGCCTCCGCATATCCCGCATCGCTCTCATGAATCGCAGTCGGGGCCGAGGTCGCGGCTCGCAGGCGGTTGGCGGCGCGGGTGTGGTTGCGATTGGTGATGAGGATGCGGGCGACGCCGAGCGCCGTGATCGCTTCCAGCACCTCGTCGCTCATCGGCACCGGATCGATGGCCAGGTTGCCGTCCAGAGAACGGACCAGGTAGCCGTTGAAGTCGTAGCCGTGCGGCTCGGAGTACCAGGACCAGGTGAAGATGTCTTTCAGGATTTCATGCATAGCAGCGAGTCCTCACAGGACCCTCCTTGAAACGCAATCCACCCGCCGGTGCCGGGAGGCATTACGAGCCGGCCTGCCCCTTGAAGAATTGCACCAACTGCTTCGCGGGCACATAGCCGCCGAGCTCCTGGCCGGTGTCGGTGATCACGGTGGGTGTCCCCTGGACCCCCATGCGCTGGCCGAGGTCATAGTGGCGTTCGACCGGGTTGTCACAGGTCGCCGGGGACACGGGTTTCCCCGACTTGGCATCGGTCAGGGCCTGCTGCCGGTCCTTGGCACACCACACCGATATCGTTTTCGCGAACGACTCCGAGCCTACGCCGGCGCGCGGGAAAGCCAGGTAGCGCACGGCGATCCCGGCCTGGTTCAGCTCCCCGACCTGTTGATGGAATTTTCGGCAGTAGCCGCAATCGATATCCGTATAGACGTAGAGGACGTGCCGGGTGTCCTCTGGCGCGAACTCGATCATGGTCTCGGGTGGTACCGCCTTGAGCGCCTTGAGACGTACCTGGCCGCGGTGCTCCGCGCTGAGGTTGCGCCGGCTGTCGAGCTCCAGGAGATCCCCCTTCAACAGGTAGCGGCCGTCAGCGCTGATGTAGACCACATCGCCTTCCAAGGCGATCTCGTAGAGGCCGTCCACTGGAGAGCGGGTGACGGCGCCGACTTCGATCCCCGGCAGGGCCTTGCCGACCCGGTTCGCCAGGTCCTTTTCGGTCAACGGTGCCGCGGCGCTCACAGCGGACAGGGTCAACGCGGATGCAAAGAGTAGGGGTAAACGCATGTCATGAACTCCTCAAAATCGGACCCGTTCCCGGGGCCCGGTCGTCACGGACTCACCGGTTGCGGGCCTGGGCTCAAGTCGGCACCGGCTGACAGCCGATAGAGCAGCGAACCAATGACGCCGCCCCCCGCGCGGCCGGGTACTGTACCACATGGACGTGATGCCCCACCCGACGACTTTCGGGAAATACCGCTTGCTCCACGAGATCGGCAAGGGGAGCATGGGTCGGGTCTACCTCGGACATGACGCCCTCATCGAGCGCGACGTGGCCGTCAAGATCGCCCTCCCCGAGCGCCTCGCCTGCCCACGGACCGGAGAGCACTACGAGAGGCTCTTCTTCCGCGAAGCCCGCACGGCCGGGATGTTGATGCACCAGGACATCGCCGCGGTGTTCGATGCCGGTATAGACCACGGCCTGCCCTATATCGTTCTGGAGTACGTGGCGGGGGGGCGGACCCTCGCCGATTTCTGTGCGCCAGGCAAGCTGTTGCCGATCGGGGAGGGCATCAAGGTGATACACAAGTGCGCCACGGCGCTCGACTACGTCCATGAGAGGGGCGTGGTACACCGCGACATCAAACCGAACAACATCCTCCTCGGCCCGGACCAGGCGGTCAAGATCTCGGACTTCGGTATCGCCGTGGTTCCGGATCTCGAGGACAACGATATGCCCGGTCATGCCGGCTCTCCGCTCTACATGTCGCCGGAGCAGATCCGGCGTGAACCCCTGACCGGCCAGAGCGACCTGTTCTCGCTTGGCTCCGTGATGTACCGCGCACTGACCGGGAAGCACCCCTTCGCAACGGCACGGGTCGCTACCATCAACGACATGGTCTTGCACGACGAACCACCTCCGATGCGCGAGCTGCGGCCGGAGATCCCCGAGATCCTGGAGCGCATCGCCCGCAAGGCCATGGCCAAGGACCGCCGGCGCCGCTACCGCAGCGGACGCGACCTCGCCGCCGATTTGAGCCTGGTGTTCGACTACCTGACACCCAAGCCGCACTGAGCCAAATGACCTCAACCGCGAGGATGGTGCTCTGCGTGCAGCGCCTTGAGCCGCGCCCGTGCCACGTGCGTATAGATCTGGGTCGTCGAGATATCGCGGTGCCCCAACAGCAGTTGAACGACACGCAGATCCGCGCCGTGATCGAGGAGATGGGTGGCGAAGGCATGGCGCAGGGTATGTGGCGACAGGGGCTTTGCGATCCCGGCACGCACGGCGTAGCGCTTGATGAGATACCAGAACGCCTGGCGGGTCAGGGGTCTCCCGCGCCGCGTGACGAACAAAAAGTCGGACGGCGCGCTGCAGAGGAGCACGGGTCGGGACTGCCGCAGATAGCGATCGAGTAGATCCAGCGCGCTAGCGCCGAGCGGGACGAGGCGGTCCTTGCCACCCTTGCCGGTGACGCGCACCGTAGCCTGCCTGGGGTTGTAGCGGCTGGCCCGCAGCCCCACCAATTCGGAAACCCGAAGTCCCGTGGCGTAGAGCGTTTCCAACATCGCGACATCGCGCAGGCCCAGGACCGCCTCGCGATCGGGGGCACCGAGGAGCGCATCGACCTCCGTCTCGCTCAAGGCCGCGGGCAAGGCCCGTCCCAGACGCGCGCCTTCCACCTGTGCACTCGGGTCCTCGCCGAGCCGGCCTCGCTGCACCAGGTGCCGGTAGAAGCCGCGCAGGCTCGACAAGCGTCGGGCCATGGTCCGCACCGCGCGGCCCGGGTGCGATCCCGCCCCCAGGAAACCCAGCACATCGCTACGTTGTGCCTTGAACACACCCAACCCGCGGCCGCGCAGCCAGTCGGCGTACCGTGTGAGATCGCTGCGATAGGCGGCTAGGGTATTGTCGGACAGCCCGCGCTCCAACCACAGGGCGTCCAGAAACCCCTCGATGAGCCAGAGATCTTCGGCCGGCGCCGCTTGTGGGCTAGGCCGAGGGCTAGGAAATGGCTCGCTCATGCCCGATCGAAGCGCCCCCGCATCCAGGGATAGGCCGCGCGCGACCTACTGGCGGGCGGTGATCTTCTCCTTGATGCGCGCCGCCTTGCCGCTCAAGTGGCGGGTGTAGTAGAGCTTGGCCCGGCGCACGTCGCCGCGCCGCTTCACGGTGATATCGTGAATGAGCGGGCTGTAGAGTTGAAACGCACGCTCGACGCCCTCGCCGTGCGACAGCTTCCGAACGGTGAACGAGGAGTTGAGCCCCCGGTTGCGTCTGGCGATCACCACGCCCTCGAACGCCTGCAGGCGTTGGCGCTCCCCTTCCTTCACCTTGACTTGGACGACCACCGTGTCCCCGGGCCGAAACGCCGGGACCTCGCGGGTCATCATCTCCGACTCGATCTGTAGAATGATCTGGCTCATGCTCGTTCTCAGGGACTCAAACCCTCACCCGCTGCCGCATTCAAGACGGCCGCCCATCCCGCTCCCGAAGGTACTCTTCCAGGAGCGTGGCCTCGTTCGGACCAAACGACCGCCCGGCCAGGAGGTCCGGCCTTCTGATCCAGGTCCGCCCCAGGGCCGCCTTCAGCCGCCAACCCCGGATCACCCCGTGGTCGCCCGTGAGCAGCACCGGCGGCACCGTCCGCCCATCGATCACCTCGGGCCGCGTGTAATGCGGGTGATCCAGGAGCCCCGTCTGGAACGACTCCTCGCGTGCCGACTCGGCGTGCCCGAGGACGCCCGGGAGCAGGCGCACCATCGCATCGATCAGCACCATGGCCGCGATCTCACCCCCGCTCAGGACATAATCGCCGATCGACCATTCTTCGTCCACCTGCGACTCGAGCACCCGCTCGTCCAAGCCCTCGTAGCGGCCGGCCACGATCACCAGCGGCCCCTGTTCGACCAGCCCCACGACCGCCGCCTGACCGAGGCGCCGGCCCTGCGGCGTCATCGCGATCACGCGGGCCCCGGGCCCTAGAGCGCCGCGCGCAGCGGCGATGGCGTCCACCAGCGGCCGGTACATCATCACCATCCCGGGGCCGCCGCCATACGGGCGATCATCCACGGCCCGGTAATGGCCCGTGGCGAAGTCCCGGGGATTGCGTGTCTCGATCCGGACGTCACCCCGGGCCACCGCGCGCCCGGTAACGCCATAGTCCATGACCGCCCGAAACATCTCGGGGAACAGAGTGACCACCGCGATCCGCAACACCGATCACTCATCCAGGCCGATCAATCATCCAGGCGCCAATCGAGCTCCAGCCGGCGGTTCGCCAGATCGACGTTGCGGACGTACACCCCCTCCACGTAGGGGACTAGGCGATCGCGCTCGCCCCGCACGATCAGGACGTCGTTCGCCCCCGTGTCCAGCATGCCGACGACGCTCCCGAGATGCTGGCCGGACGGGGTGTAGGCCTCCAGGCCGATGAGGTCCATCCAATAGTGTTCACCGACTTGCAAGGGTCTAAGCTGCGCGCGCCGCACGGCGATGTCCGCGCCCACGAGCCCGGTCGCACCATCGCGATCGCCGAAGCCCTCCAGATACGCGATGAGCCTCTTCTGGCGGGCGTAGGCATCGGTCCTGACGACGGCCTGACAGGCCTCGCCCAAGTCCAGATACCAGGGCGTGTACTCGAGGATCCCCTCGGCGGGACGGGTATAAGAATGCACCTTGAGTCCCCCTTGGAGGCCATGCAAGCCGGCTATGCGGCCCAGGACTACGAACCCCGCGCCGCCTGGGGAAGCCGTCTCTATTATCTTTTGGGCTGTGGCGATCAGCGACATCGCGTCGCAGACTCCGCGGCCGACAGCGGCTAGGCCGGCGGGGCGTGCTTCTTGAGCAGGCCGGCGACCCGAGCAGAGGCCTTGGCGCCACAGGCCAACCAATGGCCGGCGCGCGCCACATCGATCTTGCAGCTCCCGGCCGCTTCACCGGCCAGCGGGTCCAGGTAGCCGATACGCTCGAGATGGCGCCCATCGCGCCGGTTCCGGCTGTCCGTCACCACGATGTGATAGAAGGGCCTCTTCTTGGTGCCGTGGCGGCTGAGACGAATGCTGACCATGAGTCCTCGCAAAACTGTTGTCTGAAAATATCATTTCACCCTAGGGGCGCTCTCGGGAACGCGGGAGCGAGCCCCCTACACTCTCGCCCGCTCCCCGGCGTTCACGGCCTTCATGCTGAGCCGGATGCGCCCCTGCTTGTCCACCTCCAAGACCTTCACCTTGACCATATCCCCTTCCCGGAGCTTGTCCCCGACGTTCTCCACGCGCTCCTCGGAGATCTGGGAGATGTGCACGAGCCCGTCCTTGCCGGGCAGGATGGTGACGAAGGCCCCGAAGTCCATGAGCTTGGCGACCCGACCCTCATAGATCATCCCCACCTGCACATCCGCCGTGATTTGCTCGACGCGCCGGCGCGCTTCCTGCCCGGCGGCGTTGTCGACGGAGGCGATCTTCACGGTGCCGTCGTCGGAGATATCGATGACGGCGCCGGTCTGCTCGGTGATGGCGCGGATGGTGGTGCCGCCCTTGCCGATCACGTCTCTGATCTTTTCGGGATCGATCTTGATGGTGATGATGCGCGGCGCATATTCGGACATCTCGGTGCGCGGTTTGTCCAAGACGGCATTCATCTCTTGCAAGATGTGCAAGCGTCCCGTGCGCGCCTGGGCGAGCGCGACCTCCATGATCTCGCGGGTGATCCCGCTGATCTTGATGTCCATCTGCAGGGCCGTGACACCAGCCTGGGTGCCGGCCACCTTGAAGTCCATGTCGCCCAGGTGGTCCTCATCGCCCATGATGTCAGACAGCACGGCGAACTTGTCACCCTCCTTGACGAGGCCCATGGCGATGCCCGCGACCGGCGCCTTGACCGGAACACCGGCATCCATGAGCGAGAGGCTGGTCCCGCACACCGTGGCCATGGAGCTCGATCCGTTCGATTCGGTGATCTCGGATACCACGCGGATCACATAGGGGAACTCCTCCGGGTCCGGCATGACCGCCAGCACCCCGCGCTTGGCCAGACGTCCGTGACCGATCTCGCGACGCTTGGGCGACCCCACCCGGCCGGTTTCACCGACGCAGTAGGGGGGGAAGTTGTAATGCAGGAGGAACGGATCCCGGCGCTCGCCCTCGATGGCATCGATGATCTGCGCGTCCCGCTCGGTGCCGAGCGCCGTGATCACGAGTGCCTGGGTCTCGCCGCGCGTGAAGAGCGCCGAGCCATGGGTCCGCGGCAATAGCCCGACCCGGATCTGGATGGGCCGCACGGCGTCCATCGGCCGCCCATCGATGCGCTTCTGCTCCTCCAGGATCATGTGTCGCACCAGCTCATGCTCGTTCCGTTCGAAGGCGTGCGCCACCTGCGCGTCGCTCCACTCGGGCGGCGCATCCGTGGAAGTCCCGCGGCCCAACGTGGCGACGGCCTCTTTGCGCAGGGCGCCCAGGGAGTCGCGCCGCGCAAGCTTGTCGGTCGTGGCATAGACCTCGCGCAGCCGCCCGCCCAGGAAGGACTGCAAACGCGCCTCGAGCGCCTGATCCTCGGGGGGCGGGCTAAACGCCCAGGCGCCGGCCCCTGCTTCTTCGCGCAGCGCACGAATGTTGTCGATCGCGACCTGCATCTCTGCATGCCCGAACATGACCGCGCCGAGCATCACCTCCTCAGACAACTGATCGGCCTCCGATTCCACCATGAGCACCGAGCTCTTTGTCCCCGCAACCACCAGGTTGAGCGCCGACGTTGCGAGCTGGCCAAAGGTCGGGTTCAGTACGTATTGACCGTCGATGTAGCCCACCCGCGCGGCGCCGATCGGTCCGTCGAACGGGAGCCCCGATAGGATGACCGCGGCCGATGCACCGATCAACGCCGGGATGTCGGGGTCGATCTCGGGATCCAGCGACAGGACCGTCGCGATGATCTGGACCTCATGATGGAAGCCCGTGGGGAAGAGCGGCCGCAAGGGGCGGTCGATCAGGCGCGAGGTGAGCGTCTCCTTCTCGCTGGGACGCCCTTCGCGCTTGAAGAACCCGCCCGGGATCTTGCCCGCGGCATAAGTCCGTTCCTGGTAGTCGACGGTCAAGGGGAAGAAGTCGCGGCCCGGGATCGCCGTCTTGTTCCCGACCACGCTCACCAGGACGACGGTGTCGCCCATGCTGGCCATTACCGCGGCCGTGGCCTGCCGCGCTATCTCTCCGGTCTCCAGCATCACGGTCCGGGGACCATACTCGAAGCTTCTTTTTATTGCTGCCATGACAGGGCTCTCAATGGGCAATGGCCAATCTCTCAATCGGCAAGCTCAATGGGCATTCTCGCACCGCCACGATGATCGAGCGGTCCCCCGGCCTATTTGCGTAGACCCAAGGCCGCGATCAGATCGCGGTAGCGCTGCAAGTGGTAAGTCTTCAAATATTCCAGGAGCTTGCGGCGTTTGTTGACTATGCGCAAAAGCCCCTGCCGGGAATGGTGGTCTTTCTGGTGGGCCTTGAAGTGCTCGCCGAGGCCCTCGATGCGACGGGTCAGCAGGGCCACCTGCACCTCGGGCGATCCCGTGTCACCGGGCGCGAGTCGGTGCTTATCGACGATGTCTTTCTTTGCCTCGGCGGTCAGCACTATGGTCATCCCCCATGGGTTCGATGCCTCGAAGTCCGTGATGGCGCAAGCGGTTAATTGTAATATCTGCAGGAGAGAACGACAAGCCAGGACGCGCCGCTCATGACGTCCTGAGCAGGCGCCGTGGCGCGATCCGGCCGTCGTCCTGCACCTCGCCGACCCCAAGGAACCGGCGCCGATCGTCGTAGAGCTTGACGAGGCCCGCCTTGGGCGCATGCGCCACCAGGACCGCCTGACCCCGCCCCACGTAATAGGCCGCATCCCGAGACAGCGCGACGGCGGGTTCCCCCGGCAAGACGCAATCGAGCGGCAGCAGCCTGGCATCGAGCGCCGTGTGACCCGTGGATGCGATCTCGGTGAGCCCGTCCAGGTCGATGCCGTCGCGCACCTCGAAGGCGCCGACCGCCGTTCGTTCCAGAGCCGCGACATGCGCCCCGCAACCGAGGACCTCTCCGATGTCCTCGGCCAGGGTGCGGAGATAGGTCCCCTTGGAACAGCGCACGGTGATCTCGAGCGCGTCGCCCAGAAAGCGGACCAGGTCGAGCGCATGGATCACGATCGGACGTGGCTGGCGCTCGATCGCGATCCCGCGATGGGCCAGCTCGTAGAGCCGCTGGCCCTGGTGCTTGAGCGCCGAGTGCATGGGCGGCACCTGGGTCCGCTCGCCCAGCATGGCGCGGAAGACCCCGACGACGCGCCCCGAATCGAGGTCCCCCACCGGCCGCTCGCGGATCACCTCCCCTTCCGCGTCTCCGGTGGTCGTCACCACCCCGAGCTTCACGATCGCCCGATAGCACTTGTCGGCATTGAGCAGGAAGCCGGAGAGCTTGGTGGCCTCGCCGAAACAGATCGGCAGTAGCCCCGTAGCGAGCCGGTCCAGGCTGCCCGTATGGCCGGCCTTGCGGGCTTGATAGAGGCGTTTGACGCGCTGCAGCGACTCGTTCGAGCTGAGCCCCGGCGATTTGATGAATAGCAGGATGCCGCTCACATCACGGCGCGGCCACCGTTGCGAGACCATAGGTTCGAGATCAGGGGGCTTTCGAGATCAAGCGGCGCGGGAGATCAGGACGCGCGCCATCATTTAATTAGAAAAGGGGGTGCGGGCGGGATCCGCCGACGCAGCGCCGGGAGCGCCGTTCGAGCCCGCGAGCAGCGCGTTGATCCGCGCCGCGCGCGCCTGTGTGTCATCGGCGACGATCACGAGCCGTGGCACCACCCGCAGCCGCAGCACCTTGGCGACATGGGCTCGATAGCGCCCGACACGACGCTGTATGCGAGCAATGGGATCGGGAACGCCTCCCGACAGCGCCGAGACATAGACCTTGGCATGCCGCAGATCGGGGCTGAGCACGACGCTCGTGACGCTCAGAAGACCCAGACCGCGTTCCCGCGCCTCCGCCTGCAAGAGCGGGGCGAGCGTGCGCTGGATGAGGGCCGCGACACGCAGGGTGCGGTCTTCGCCACCGCTCGCCCGTTCGATCCGACCTGCCATATTGACCTCGACCGAGCCCCCGCTGTCTGTAATCCCCACTGTCTGTAATCGGATTACAGACTGCGGGCCAGCTCGACCCGTTCGAAGACCTCGATCTGATCGCCGGGTTTGACGTCATTGTAGTCCTTGACGCCGATCCCGCATTCGGTGCCGGACTTGACCTCGCCGACGTCGTCGCGGAAGCGGCGTAAGGACTCCAAGCCGCCTTCGAAGATCACGATATTGTCGCGCAGCACCCGGATGGGGCTGTTGCGGCGTACCATGCCGCTCGTCACGATACAGCCGGCGATGGCGCCGAAGCGCGAGGATCGGAACACGTCGCGCACCTCCGCGTTGCCGATGATCGTCTCTTTGACCTCCGGGGCCAGAAGGCCGCTCATCACCGCTTTCACATCGTCGATGACGTCGTAGATAATGCTGTAATAGCGCAGGTCGATCCCGGTGTCCTCGACCCGTCGGCGCGCCGAGGCATCGGCGCGGACATTGAAGCCGATGATGGCGGCACGCGATGTCACGGCCAGGTTTACATCGGATTCGGTGATCGCACCCATGCCGCTCGCGATGATATCGACGCGCACCTCGTCGGTGGACAGGCCGGTCAAGGCATCGCAGAGCGCCTCCGCGGAGCCCTGTACGTCGGCTTTGATGAGCAGGTTCACGGCGCTGGCCTTGCCCTCCTCCATCCGGGAAAGGACGTTGCCGAGCTTCTGGGCCTGCTGCCGGGCCAGCTTGCCCTCGCGCTGCTTGCTGTGGCGGACCTGCGCGATCTCGCGCGCCCGGCGCTCATCGGGGGCGACCTGGGCCTCGTCACCGGCATTGGGGACATTGGACAGACCCAATACCTCGACCGGCAGCGACGGCCCGGCCTCGTCGATGACCCGCCCGTTCTCGTCCAGCATCGCGCGGATGCGGCCGAACTCCCGCCCGCACAGGAGCACATCGCCCTTCCGGAGCGTGCCGCTTTGGACCAGGATCGTGGCCACCGGTCCACGCCCCTTATCGAGCCGCGCCTCGATCACGGTGCCGGAGGCCGGGCCGTCCCGGACGGCCGTGAGCTCCATCACCTCGGCCTGCAACAGGATGGCCTCCAACAAGGCATCGATCCCCTCGCCGGACTTGGCAGACACCGGGGTGAATAGGACCTCGCCGCCCCACTCCTCGGGGAGGATGCCGTGCACGGACAACTCTTGCTTGACGCGCTCCGGATCGGCCTCCGGTTTGTCAATCTTGGTGACGGCGACCAGCATCGGGACCGCGGCGGCCTTGGCGTGCTGGATGGCCTCGACCGTCTGGGTCTTGACGCCGTCGTCGGCGGCGACCACCAGGATGACGATGTCCGTCACCTTGGCGCCCCGCGCCCGCATCGCGGTAAAGGCCGCATGCCCGGGGGTATCGAGGAAGGTGATGCTGCCCTTTTCGGTCGAGACGTGATAGGCACCGATGTGCTGCGTGATCCCGCCGGCCTCCCCCGCCGCGACCCGGGTGCGCCGGATGTAATCGAGCAACGACGTCTTACCGTGATCGACATGCCCCATGATGGTCACCACAGGCGATCGCGGATCGGCCTGTGCCTCGCCCGCGGAGGTGGTGCGCACGAGGTCGGCCTCGAGCGCGTCGTCGTTCAAGAGCCTGGCCTTGTGCCCCATCTCTTCCACGACGATGGCGGCGGTGTCCTGGTCGATGATCTGGTTGATGCTCGCCATCGTCCCGACGTTCATCAGGCACTTGATCACCTCGGCGGCCTTGACCGACATCCTCTGGGCCAGCTCCGCGACCGTCACGCGATCCGGTATCGCGACCTCGCGCACGATGGGGGCGGTCGGCATCGCAAACCCGTGCCGGGTCGAGATCGGCACGACCACCCGCCGCGTCACCGGCTTTCTCTTGCGGCGCCCCGACTTGCTGGTCGCGACGTGCAGCTCCTGGCGGCCCGGCGCGGGTGCGCCATCCCCCTTCTGGCGCCGCGCCGGCGGTCGTTCAGGACGCCTCTGCTCGGCCGCTGCGGGCTGCGGGGGCGGCGCGGGGACGACCACGGGCGCCTCGCGTGCCTCTTGCTCCGCGGCGCGGGCGCGCTCACGCGCCTCGGCCTCCTGGGCCTCGCGCGCGGCCGCCTCGTGCCTCTGGCGTTCCTCTTCCTGACGGCGCTCCTCCGCAAGGCGGGTCTCTTCCTGAGCGGCCTGCTCGAGGGCCAGGACGCGTTCGCGCTCGGCCGTCTCCTCGGCGCGTTTCTGGGTCTCTCCCTCCGTCATCACGCTGCGCTTGACGTAGGTGCGGCGCTTGCGGAACTCGACGCTCACGGTCTTGGTGGTGGTCCGCGCCCCGCGGCGCTCGATCGAGAGCTTGATCTCGCTCATGGTCTTGCGCTGCAAGACGATGCGCGTCGGCTCCTTGCCTTCGGCACCCCGCCCATGGCGCTGTCGGAGGTGCGACAGCAAGGCGCCCTTCTCGTTTTCGGTGATGGTGTCGCCGGCCTGGCGGTTGGCCAGTCCGGCCTCGTCGAGTTGCGCGATCAAGCGATCCACGGTGATCCCGACGACCTGGGCGAACTGTTCGACCGTCACGTCAGCCATCGAGCCTTTCTCCGACCGGTTGCCCCTCTGCGGCCGATGCGAACCACGGGGCGCGCGCCACCATGATGAGCTCGGCGGCGCGCTTCGGGGCGATGTCCCCGACCTCGCAGAGCTCGTCCACCGATTGTTCCGCCAGGTCCTCCAGGGTCAGGATGCCGTGGCTGGCCAGGGTGAACGCCAGGTCGGTGTCCATGCCCGCCATCGCCAGCAGATCCTCGGCGGGCTTGATGTCGCCCATGCGCTCTTCGTTGGCGATGGCGCGGGTCAACAGCCAGTCCTTCGCCCGATTGCGCAGCTCCACGATCAGATCGGGATCGAATTCCTCGATGTCGTGCATCTCCTTCTCGGGCACGAAGGCCACCTCTTCGATGCTGGAAAACCCCTCCTGGGCGAGGATGTTGGCGATCTCCTCGTCGACCTCTAGGCTCTCCATGAACATGTTCTGGATGCGCTGAATCTCGGTCTCGGTCTTCTCGGCTGCCTCCGCCTCGGTCATGACGTTCAGCTCCCAGCCGGTGAGCTGGCTCGCCAGGCGCACGTTCTGGCCGCTGCGCCCGATGGCCTGGGAGAGCTGATCCTCGACCACGGCCACGTCCATGCTGTGGGAATCTTCATCCACCAGGATCGACACGACCTCGGCAGGCGCCATGGCGTTGATGACGAACTGCGCGGGGTTTTCGTTCCACTGGATGATGTCCACCCGCTCGCCGCCCAACTCGTTGGAGACGGCCTGAACCCTGGAACCGCGCATCCCGACGCACGCGCCAACGGGATCGATGCGCGGGTCGCGGCTGCGGACAGCGATCTTGGCCCGTATCCCGGGGTCGCGCGCCGCACCGAGGACATCGATGAGCCCTTCGCCGATCTCGGGGACCTCGAGGCGGAACAGCTCGATCAGGAGATCGGTCGCGGTTCGGCTCACGAACAGCTGCGGGCCGCGTTTCTCCGGCCGTACATCGCGCAGATAGCCGCGCAACCGGTCACCGGGCCGCACGATCTCCCGCGGCAGCATCTCTTCCTTGGCGATCAAGGCCTCGGCGTTGCCGCCGAGGTCGAGGATCACGTTGCCGCGCTCCACCCGCTTGATCGTGCCGGTCACGAGCTGGCCCTTGCGGTCCTGATAGGCATCGAGCACCTGGGCGCGCTCGGCATCGCGGACCTTCTGCACGATCACCTGCTTGGCCGTCTGCGCCGCGATGCGGCCGAACTCCGAGGCCTCTATCGGTTCCTCGATGAAGTGACCGATCTCGATATCCGCCCTCTCGATATTCCCTGGGGCTTCGCGCGCCTGACGCAAGAGGATCTGGCGATCGGGAACGAAGATGCCGCTCGTGTCCGCAACTTCGTCCTCGAGGTCGCCGGTGTGAACCCGCGGGGGTGGGGGCGCGGCGACTCGATCCTCGGCCGCGTCCTCCACGACCTGCCAGCGCCGAAAGGCCTCGTAGTCGCCGGTCGTCCGATCGATCGCGACGCGCACGTCCACGTCCTCGCGAAAACGCCGCTTGGTGGCGCTGGCGAGCGCGGCCTCCAGGGCCTCGAAGATGATGTCCTTCGCGACACCCTTCTCGTTCGATACAACCTCGACCACCGTCAGGATCTCTTTGTTCATACCATCCGTCCGCGCTGCCTGCGCAATCTCGTAAAAAACGGCACCTCGGGCACCAGGCGGGCCCTGTGGATCATGACAAACGGGATCGCATAGTCGCGACCGTCCTCGCTGATACGCACATCGTCTCCCTCCACGGCCGCGACGAGCCCCACGAAGCGCCGGCGGCCGGCCATGGGCTGTTTCAGTTCCATGCGTACCCTCCGGCCCATGAACCGCGCGTAGTGCTCCAAGTGGTACAAGGGTCGGTCGAGCCCCGGCGACGATACCTCCAGGGTATAGGCGCCCCGCAACGGATCCTCGACATCCAGGATCCCGCCGAGTTGCCGGCTCACTCGCTCGCAATCGTGCAATGTGATACCCATCTCGCTGTCGATATAAACCCGCACAAGCGACCGCGCCTTGCCGACGATGTGCTCCACACCGACGAGCTCGTAACCCAGCGCCCGCGCCGCGGGCTCGAACAATCGTTCCAGTGCCCCTCGTTGACCCATCGCTCACTCTCTGTCCTACCCCGCTCCGACCATCCCATCCGGTACGGCTATCCGTCCCGGTACGGCTATCCGTCCCGCACCCACACGGCCCCCCCGCCAGCGCGAAGCGGGGCAATCGAGTCCATCACCTTCCAACCCCCATCGACAGCAAAAAGCCCCGACGACGGGGCTTTCAACTTCCTGGTAGCGGGGGCAGGATTTGAACCTGCGACCTTCGGGTTATGAGCCCGACGAGCTGCCAGACTGCTCCACCCCGCAATGGTCGGATATCAATTATAGGGAAAAGCGGTGCAGACTTTCAAGTCACTCACACCCGCCGTACCTCCCGGGGGCGGCGCGGCTATGGGGACAGGCGGATGGCGCGGGCCGTGCCGCGCTGGCGGGACTATACTGGACTGGATCGACTGGATGGGAGGGTTGTGTCATGTCGAACGTACGGTTGGCGGCGGTGGCCGGGCATTTCTACCCGGATGACCCCGAGGAACTGCGTAAGCGGGTTTGCGGCTATCTGGCCGCGGCGGCGGCGCTGCCCGATGTACCGCTGCCCGATAGACCGCCAAGGGCCATCATCGCGCCCCACGCCGGCTATGTTTACTCCGGCCCCGTGGCGGCCAGCGCCTACACGTCTCTGATCCCCGCCCGGACCAGCGTGCGCCGGGTGGTGCTCCTGGGTCCCTCGCATCGCGTCTACCTCAAGGGCCTGGCGCGGTCCACCGCGGAGTGCTTCCGGACGCCTCTCGGGGACGTACCGCTCGATGACTCGGCCCGGCTGCCGGCGCTCCCCGAAGTCAGCCCCAACGACCGGGCGCATTTCGCCGAACACAGCATCGAGGTCCATCTGCCGTTCCTGCAGGTGGTCCTGGAGCGCTTCACGATCGTCCCCCTCGTGGTGGGAGAGGCCAGCGCCGACGAGGTCGGCGAGGTCATCTACAGGCTCTCCGGCGACCCCGAGACCGTGGTGGTGGTCAGCTCCGATCTGAGCCATTATCTGGACTACCCGACCGCAACCCGCCGCGACCGGGAGACGACGCTCGCCATCGAGGCCCGGCGCACCGATCTTGCGCCCGAGCAGGCCTGCGGCTCGGTACCCATCAACGGCCTCCTGCACTACGCGCGGCGCATGCAGCTCACGGTGACGACCCTGGACCTGCGCAACTCCGGCGATACCGCCGGACCCCGGCACCAGGTCGTCGGTTATGGGGCCTATGCGATCCACTAGGGCAAGCTGAACCTGTACTCTTGGCCAAGAGAGATCACGCCACCGGATTTCACGGTCTCTCCGCGCCGCTACGCCGCCGGCTGGCCGACATCGCCTGGGCATCGATCCGTCACGGGCTCGCGCACCATCGCTCCGTGGATCTCACGGGCCAGGCATTTCCGCCCCGCCTGCGGACGCACCAGAGCGCCTTCGTCACCCTGCACCACGGCGACACCCTCCGGGGCTGCGTCGGGAGCATCGAGGCCTGCCGCCCGCTGGCCGAGGACGTGGCGGCCAACGCCTACGCCGCCGCCTTCGAGGACCCGCGCTTCGAGGCCGTGCGCGCCGAGGAGCTTCCCGATCTTGCCGTCCACATCGCCGTCCTGTCCGCCACCACGGTCATCGCCTTCGCGTCGGAACAGGACCTCTGTGCAAAGCTCCGCCCGGGCGTCGATGGCATCGTCATCGAGCAGGGGGAGCGGCGCGCGACCTTTCTACCGGCGGTCTGGGACACCCTCCCGGACCGGGTCGAGTTCCTTCGCGAGCTGCGGCGCAAGGCGGGCATCCCGCCCGCCGACGGATGGCTGGACCTCCGGGTCTGGCGCTATACGGTGGATTCCTTTGCCGCATGACGCGTCGTGGGGCTGTGCCCTATCTACTAGAGGGTGTGCCCGGTCTACCAGCTCTTGTCCCGCCCAGCCCGCCCGACGTCGCCCGGATCGAGGCGCCTGTTCCGGATGCGCCGACGGCCCCGCTGGGCTGCGAACGGATGGTTCACGCGGACGATGCGCTCCAGTGTGGGACCGTCGCCTTCTCGATTTTCGCCCAGGTGTCGCGCATTGAAACGGTGCGGTTGAAAACCAACCCCGAGGGCGAGGTGTCGGGGTCTACGCAGAAGTAGCCGTTACGCTCGAATTGGTAGCGGTCGCCGGGTTCTGCGTGTTGCACCGACGGCTCGATGCGACATCCGGTCAGGCGTTCGAGTGAAGACGGGTTCAGGTCCGCTTTCCAATCCTCATTCTGGTCGGGCCTGGGCATCAGGAATAAGTGCTCGTACAGGCGCACCTCGGCTTCGAGCGCGTGGGGCGCAGATACCCAGTGGATCGTGCCCTTGACTTTGCGTCCGTCCGGCGCCTCGCCGCCGCGTGTCGCGGGATCGTAGGTGCAGCGCACCTCGACGACCTCGCTCGTGCGCTCGTCCTTGACGACGCCGACACACGTGACGAAGTAAGCGTAACGCAGCCGCACCTCAGTGCCGGGCGACAGGCGGTAGTACTTGGGCGGCGGCGTCTCGCGGAAATCGTCCTGCTCAATCCAAAGCTCGCGCGAGAACGGGACCCCCCGCGTGCCCATGGCGGCATCCTCCGGATTATTGACCGCCTCCAGCTCCTCGACCTCGCCTTCAGGGTAGTTCTCGATGACCACCTTCAACGGGCGCAGCACGGCCATGACGCGCTGCGCCCGGCGGTTGAGGTCTTCGCGGATGGCGTGTTCGAGGAAAGCGAAAGCTATCACGTTGTCGCTCTTGGCGACGCCGATGCGCTCGCAGAAGTCGCGGATCGCCTCCGGCGTGTAGCCGCGCCGCCGCAGCCCGGCGAGCGTCGGCATGCGCGGATCGTCCCAGCCGGCGACGTAGCCTTCGTCGACGAGCTGCAAAAGCCTGCGCTTGCTCATCACCGTATGGCTCAGGTTGAGCCGGGCGAACTCGATCTGCTGCGGGTGGTAGATGCCGAGGGCGTCGAGATACCAGTCATACAGCGGGCGGTGGTCTTCGTATTCGAGCGTGCATAGCGAGTGCGTGATCCCCTCAATCGAGTCGGACTGGCCGTGCGCCCAATCATACAGCGGATAAATACACCAGCGGTCGCCCGTGCGGTGATGCGACACCTTGCGGATGCGGTACATGACAGGGTCGCGCAAGTTGAGGTTGGGCGACGCCATGTCGATCTTCGCGCGCAGCGTGCGTGTGCCGTCCGCAAACTCGCCAGCGCGCATGCGGGCAAACAGATCGAGGTTCTCCTCGACCGAGCGGTTGCGGTACGGGCTTTCGTGCCCCGGCTCGGTGAGCGTGCCGCGACGTTCGCGGATCTCGTCGGGCGTGAGGTCGTCCACGTAGGCTTTGCCATGTTCGATGAGCCGCACGGCCCACGCGTAGAGTTGCTCGAAGTAATCGGAGGTGAAGTACAGGTGCGTGCCCCAGTCGAAGCCAAGCCAGCGCACGTCGTGCATGATGGACTCGACATACTCGGCTTCCTCTTTAGTCGGGTTGGTGTCATCAAAACGCAAGTGGCAGCGGCCGCCGTGCTCGGCGGCAATGCCAAAGTCCAGGCTGATCGCCTTGGCGTGGCCGATGTGCAGGTAGCCGTTAGGCTCCGGGGGAAAGCGCGTGACGACGCGCCCGCCCCATTTATTCGTCGCCATATCCTCGGCGACGATAGTGCGGATGAAGTTGGGGGGTTTCGCTATCGCAATCATGTTCATCCCATCTATAATGTCCATCCGTTCCAGCCCCCATCCATCGGAGTTTGTGCCTCCATCGGTCGCGCTCGCGTTCCGCGCTGCCGGCCCCGGCATGATGGTCGCTTTTTCCTCCCTATTCCCCCTTGCAGACCCGCCATAGCGAGTCCGTGAAGTAGCGCCGCGCGTCATAGAGCTGCGCGACGATCGCGTAGCCGGTCTCCTCTGCCAGACGCTCGATGTCGGAGTCCAGGTATTTGTAGGATAGCTCCGTCCGGATCGGTTCCCAGGGACCGAAGTGGAAACGCCGTCCGATCGTCTCGATGTACGCGGATTGCTCGACCCGGCTCACGAGATAGCTCGTGATCGATCCACCGTGCACATCGTAGGTGGAATAGAAGCGGAAGACATCGACGTCGAAATCGCCGCCCAGATCGCGGTTGATGCGATGCAAGAGGTTCAGGTTGAAATCGCGGGTCACGCCCTCGGAATCGTCGTAGGCGCGCCGCATGACATCGAGGTCCTTGCGGAGATCGAATCCGATCAAGACCAGATCGCCGTCCTTGAGCGTGTTCCAGAGGCTCTTCAGGAACACCAGGGACTCGGCTGCGGTGAAATTCCCGAGGTTCGAGCCCAGGAACAGCACCACGGTCCGGGTATCCGCGCCGCGCGTGAGCCATCTGAGCCCTTTCAAATAGTCCGCCGCAATACCCTCGGCCTCGATACCCGGAAACGCCGTTTCCAGGCTGTCGAGGAGCGCCGAGAGCGCGGACTTGGAGATGTCGATGGGCACATAGCGGAACGGCTGCGAGCGCTCGCGCAACGCGCGCAGCAAGAGCCGCGTCTTGACACCGTTCCCGGGTCCGAGCTCCACCAGAAGCAAGGGCTCCCCCGATAATACCTCGACCAGGCGCGGGTGCTGGCGCTCGAAGATCTCCCGTTCGCAGCCGGTGAGATAGTATTCGGGGAGCACCATGATCCGTTCGAAGAGCCGTGATCCGATATCGTCATAGAAATACTTCGAGGGGATATGCTTGGGGGTCGAGGACAGCCCCATGAGGACGTCGAGCGCAAAGGCCTCGGTGAGGCGCATTGTCTCGGTCGGGTCCTCGGACCTCAAGAGATCGTGGAGCATCGCTGAGAGCGCTCCGCTAGGCGGATCCCGGCGAACTGCCAGCGCTGGCCGGGGTAGAAAAAGTTGCGGTAGGTGGCCCGGATGTGGCTGCGCGGCGTGGCGAAGGACCCCCCGCGCAACACCATCTGGCTGCTCATGAACTTGCCGTTGTATTCCCCGAGGGCCCCCTCAGGCGCCCGGTAACCGGGATAGGGCAGATAGGCGCTCGCCGTCCACTCCCAGAGATCGCCCAGCATCTGGGCGGGGGAACCGTCACCGCCGTCGCGCCCGGGATAGACGGGTCGCAACCGGCCGTCTTCGAGGAGATGGGCGGTGCCGGGATCGGTGTAGCCCGCGCGCGCCGCCCGCTCCCATTCGGCCTCCGTCGGCAGGCGCTTTCCGAGCCAGCGCGCGTAGGCATCCGCCTCGAAATAGCTGACATGGCAGACGGGCTCATCGAGCGGCAGCGCCTCGAGCCCGTTCAGGCTATACATCATCCATCGCTCCCCGATCCGCTCCCAGTACAGCGGCGCGAACCAGCCCTCGTGGCGCACCCGGTCCCAGCCGTCCGAGAGCCAGTGCCGGTAGTCCCGATATCCCCCGTCCTCGATGAAGGACAGGTACTCGCGGTTCGACACCAGTCGGTCCCCTAGCTCGAACGACGGGACATGGATCGGATGCGCCGGGCGCTCGTTGTCGAACGAGAACCCCTCGCCCTCGAACCCCATGCGTCCCATCCCGCCCTTGAAGCCGATGGGGCGGGCCTCGGCAACGGCGGCGGGGCCCATGGTGGTACCGGGCCGGTACGCCGGGCGCTCGGGGTTGGTGGCGAGGATGTGCTTCACGTCCATGAGGATCAGCTCCTGGTGCTGCTGCTCGTGGTGGAGGCCGAGGATGATGCAGCGCTCGACCTCCGGCCATCGCCCCACAGTCACGGTTTCGACGAGCCGGGCGATCCGCCGATCGACCTCCGCACGGTAGGCATAGACCTCGGACACCGTGGGTCGCGACAAGCACCCGCGGCGAGGCCGTTCCAGCCGCTTCGCGAAGGCCTCGTAGTACGAGTTGAACAGGAAGCCATAGGTGGCCCGATGAGGCGTGCATCCGGGGAGGTGCGGCTCCAGGACGAACGCCTCGAAGAACCAGCTCGTGTGACCCAGGTGCCACTTGGGCGGGCTCACGTCCGGCATGGTCTGGACGACGTAGTCCTCGGTCTCCAGCGGCTCGCAAAGCGCACAAGTCGCCTGCCGAACAGCCCGATAGGTGCGAAGCACATCGGCTCTCTGCATAATCCCCTCCCCACGGCCGAACGCTCGGAGTCGATGCCGGCGGTGCGGAGCTTAGCAGAGCCCGCCGCCGCTGGCCACGTGTGTCGATCGAAAGGGAGACGTACCCCCAACGCGCGTTACATCCCCTGCGCCGCGCCCGGTCCGATACGCCCATCTGCGGCGCCACGATGACATTTCATGATGCAAGGGCAGCCATGCCAGGCGGGGCCAAGAGGCCATGGACGATTTCGGGATCCTCCCCACCTTCAAGGGCATCGCGGTCGGCTGGGCGCCCTATCGCAAATACGACTGTACCCAGGTGCTCTGCAATGCGCATCACCTACGGGAGCTCATCTTCCAAGCCGAAACCCGCCAAGTACCCTTTGCACAACCGCTCATCGACCTCCTCTGTGAGGCCGACGCCGAGGGAATGGAGTGCTCAAGGCGATAGGTAATTGTTACCTATGTAGCGAGTCTAGCCACGCCTATCAGCACCGCAGTGATTGCACTATCGCATTGATAAATATGACAATCGTGCCCCGCTCCGGTGCTGGCACCGTTGTTGAAGTTATCCAGTCTGTCCGGACCTAGCTCGGGTCCCGATAGTTACACCAATGTCCAAACGGAGGACACCATGAACTGGGATCAAGTCCACGGTAACTGGAACCAAGTCAAAGGCAAGGCCAAGCAGATGTGGGGTGATTTAACGGACGATGAGCTCGGCACGATCGCCGGGAAGCGGGATGAATTGGTCGGGCGGCTGCATCAAGTATGGCATCAGCAAGGAGAAAGCACAGTAACAGCCAGACAGTTGGATCAGAAAGCTATAGTCCACGCTAGCTAGCCGGAAAATCCCTCCACCGGGCGGCTGAGCCATCCGATTGAGCAGACCATTCGTCCGCTGGTAATGCAGATTACAAGCAGTAACAATATGAGTCTTTCAACGCTTCCTCTCACCATTGTGATGTTATTGTTCATCGGGGCACTGCCATAACTATGCCCGTCGCGATCATCATCAATGACGCCGCGGGATCGGACACGACCGGCGAGGCGCGGGCGCGCATCGCGGAAGCGTTCCACAATCTCGGCGCCGATGCGCATTTCCTGATTGCGAGCAGCGGGGAGGAGATTGTGGATCTGGCACGCCGTGCGGCCGCCGGGGATGCCGGCCCAGTGGTCGCCGGAGGCGGGGATGGGACGGTCAGCGCCGTGGCGTCCGTCCTTATCGAGACCGATCGCACGCTCGGGGTGCTGCCGCTCGGGACGCTCAATCACTTCGCCAAGGATCTCAATATTCCGCTCGCCCTGGGCGACGCCGTGCGCACGATCCTCGGGGGTACGGTGGCGCAAGTGGATGTCGGGGAGGTCAACGGCCGGTTCTTTCTCAACAACTCGGGTCTCGGACTCTATCCGATGGTCGTACGCAATCGCGAGAAGCTGCAAGATCGCCTGGGGCACGGCAAGTGGCCGGCGTTCCTGTGGGCGGCGCTCTCCGTGCTGCGCCGCTACCCCTTCCTCGTGGTGCGCGTGAACGCAGACGATCACGAATCGGTGCGGCGCACTCCGTTCATCTTCATAGGCAACAACGAATACGAGACCGCGGGATTCGAGATCGGCACCCGCAAACGCCTCGATGCGGGACGGCTATGTCTCTACATGGCACGCCGTACCGGGCGCCTTGGGCTCCTGCGCTTCGCCCTGCGCGCCCTCGCCGGCACGTTGCAAAATGAGAAGGATTTCGATGCGCTCCGCACCGAAGAGGTCTGCATCGAGACGAAGCGCAAGCGCGTGCACGTCGCTACAGACGGTGAGGTCACCCTGATGCCCACCCCGCTCCATTACCGGGTTCGCCCCG
>JALZID010000257.1 GCA_030860485.1 Pseudomonadota bacterium
GACGTCATTGAGGCCAAGGAGAAAGGCGAGGACCCCTTCTCGGTGTTCAACGACCCCACGGGCTGAGTCCGACGGGATGGACTCAGAGCTTGTGAAAAAATCTGCTGCGCTCGGGATCTCGCGTTCCGGCGGTGCTCGGAATCCTCATGTATTTCAATATACACTCCGGTTCCTGCGCTCCGGCGGAACGCGACCTCCCTTCGCTCGCGACGATTTTTTCACAAGCTCTGAGTGAGCCTCCATGGCGATGAAGCTCTGGCCGCTGTCCTTGCCGTCCCTGTGGTCTGCGAGGCCGCTGGCCTCGCCCGTTCCCCCGGAGGTCTCGGCACCCGAGATCGAGGACCTGTGCCGGCGTGCCGGCACGTACCTCAAACCCACCGAGATCGAGGACCTACGCCGCGCCTGTGAGTTCGGCGCCAAGGCCCATGCCGGCCAACGGCGCCTGAGCGGCGAGCCCTACATCCACCACCCCCTGGCCGTGGCCGGGTTCCTGGCCGAGATGCGCATGGACCGCGACACGTTGATCGCGTCCGTCTTGCACGACGTGCTCGAGGACACCCCCACGCTCAAGGACGATCTGCGCAAGGGCTTCGGCGCGGACGTGGCCACGCTCGTCGATGGCGTCAGCAAGCTCACGCAGATGGAGTTCGAGTCCTACGCCCAGGCACAGGCCGAGAACTTCCGCAAGATGCTGCTCGCCATGACCCACGACATCCGCGTGATCCTGGTCAAGCTCGCCGATCGTCTGCACAACATGCGCACGGTATTCGCGCTGGCGGCGGACAAGCGGCGCGCCGTGGCACGCGAGACGCTCGACATCTATGCGCCCATCGCGCAGCGGCTCGGTATCAACAGTGTGCGCCTGGAGCTCGAGGATCTGGGCTTCGCGGCCTTGTACCCGAAACGCCATCGGGTGCTGTCCAAGGCCGTTCAAAGGGCCCGCGGCCACCGCAAGGCGCTGGTCGACCAGATCCTGCGCTCGATCCGCCGCCGCCTGCGGCAGGAGGGCCTGACCGGCGAGGTCTCGGGCCGGGAGAAGCACCTGTACAGCATCTTCAAGAAGATGCAAGCCAAAAAGCTGCCGTTCTCGGAGGTCTTCGATGTCTACGGATTCCGCATCATCGCCGACACCGCCGACACCGCCTATCGGACCCTCGGCGCCGTCCATCAGCTTTTCAAGCCGGTCCCCGGCAAGTTCAAGGACTACATCGCCATCCCCAAGGCCAACGGCTATCAGTCGCTGCACACGGTCCTGTTCGGTCCCCACGGGGTGCCTATCGAAGTCCAGATCCGCACCGAGGACATGGACGCCGTCGCGGAACGCGGGATCGCGGCCCACTGGCAGTACAAGTCCGGAGAGAGCGCCAGCAACTCGGCCCAAAGCAAGGCGCGCGAGTGGCTCACGGGGATCCTCGACATCCAGCGCGAGGCGGGGAACTCGGTGGAGTTCCTGGAAAACGTCAAGATGGACCTCTTCCCCGACGAGGTCTACGTGTTCACCCCGAAGGGCGACATCATCAAGCTCCCCCGCGGGGCGACCGCCGTGGACCTCGCCTATATGGTGCACACCCAGATCGGCAACCGTGCCGTCGCGACGCGCATCGACCGCCGCCTGGCGCCGCTCAGCAGCGCGCTCATCAACGGTCAGACGGTTGAGATCATCACCGCGCCGGGTGCGGCCCCGAGCCCCGCCTGGCTCAACTTCGTCGTCACCGCCAAGGCTCGATCGCACATCCGCAGCTTCCTCAAGGACCTCGAGCGGGATGAGGCCTGCGATCTCGGGCGGCGCCTGCTGAACCGGGAGCTGGAGCGCTTCGGGACGGCGCTAGAGCATCTGGCCGCCGCAGGCATCGAGGCCGCGCTCACCGATCTCCACCTCAAGAGCACCGATGCGCTCCTGGAGGACATAGGTCTCGGCAAGCGGCCCGCGCCGATCGTCGCCCGCCACCTCATCCCCGCGAGCGCGGGGGAAGCGGCGCCCGCGGCCAGAACGGCGCTGCCGCTCGCGATCAAGGGCACCGAGGGGATGGTGGTGTCGTTTCCGAAGTGCTGCTATCCGATCCCGGGCGATGCCATCCTCGGTTACGTCTCGGCCGGTCGGGGCATCGTGATCCATCGCCGCACTTGCAAGAACGTCGCGGAGTTCAAGAACCACCCGGAGAAATGGGTGGATGTCGAGTGGGGCGGCGACATCGATGCCGAGTTCCCGGTGGCGATCCGACTCGAGGCCAGAAACCAGCGCGGGGCGCTCGCGACCATCGCGGCCGCGGTCGCGAAGGAGGATGCCAACATCGAGTTCGTCGGTATGTCAGAGCGTGATGAGGGCTCGGCCGGCCTGAGCCTGGTCGTCGCGGTCCGCAACCGCCACCACCTGGCGCGCGTGATCCGCTCGGTGCGCACAACCCAACCGGTGTCGCGGGTAGTGCGCCTCAAGGGGTGAGCCTTAATTAAGGGAAGGGGTGAAGGGGGGCCAGGCTAGCCGCCTGCCAGGACCTCGTAGAGCGCCTGATATCGCTGCACGATCCGTTCGCGGCTGAAATCGAGGGCCAGTCGCTTCCTGCCGGCCTCGCCGAGGTCGTGGCGGGCGCCTAGGTCCTTGAGCAGTCGTTCGAGCCCCTGCGCGAGGGCCGCCGGGTCCTCGGCCGCGACCAGTGAGCCGTCCTCCCCGTGGGTGATGATCTCCAGGGGGCCCGCCGTGCGGGTCGAGAGCACGGCCCGACCGTAGGCCCAGGCCTCCAGGACGGTGTTTCCGAAGGTCTCCTGGCGCGAGGCACATACCACCAGATCGCAGGCTCGGTAATACGGACCGGGATCTATCTGCCAGCCGACGAAATGCACCCGCCCGGAGAGCCCGAGGGCATGGGCCTCCTGCTCCAGCGCCGCGCGCAGCGGCCCGTCCCCGACGATAACCAGGTGCACCGGCCAGTCTTCGATGTAGCCGGGGGCGCGGGCCAGTGCCGCGAGCAGCACATCGAGACCCTTGATCGGGTGCAGGCGGCCGACCGTCACCACCACCCAGGCCTCTTGCGGCAGGCCGAGGCGCTCGCGCCAATACCCGAGACGGCCCCCGCCCTCCGGCTTCGGTACCTCCACGAAGTTCGGGATGTGAAAGACGCGCCCGGCCGGGATCCCGTTCTGCACCAGGTGGTCGCAGAGGCCCTGGGTCACGGCCACGAAGGCGTGGGCGTGTCGATAGTGGTCGAGGTCGTAGTAGCCCCCGAGGCGCGCCAGGTGGATCGGGCCGGGGCGGCCCCCGAGACGCGTCAAGCGGCTCGCGCGCCCAAGGTAGGTCTGGACGATCGGGATGGCGAGGCGCCGCAAGAGGCGCGCTATCCGACGACGCGCCAGGATGTCCCAAGTCCCGAGCATGGGGATCTCGAACCGGGACACGGCACCGCCCAGGGCCGATCCCACGGCGCTGCCGGGGGGATGGACGGCATGGACCGGCCAGGCCTCGGCCGCAAGCGCCATCACCAGCCGACAGTAAAAGCCCTCTGCCCCGCCCGGCCGCCGGCTGGCGATGAGGTGTGCCGAGGGGATCATCCGGAGGCACCGCAGGGGCGGAAGAACTGTTCGCGCAGGCGTTCGGCGACCGCGCTACCGGTGAGCGCCGCGAGCTCGCCGCCCGGGGCGACCACCCAGGCGGCGCGCGCCCCCCAGGGGTGAAAGCAGAGCGGATCGGTCGGGCCGAACACCGTGAGGGTGGCGGTCTCGAGCGCGGCCGCCATGTGACCGGCGCCCGAGTCGTTGCCGACGAAGACGGCACAGCGCGTGAGCACCGCGCAGTCTTCGAGGAGGCTGGTGCGACCGCAGAGGTTCACGCATGGCAGGCGGATCCCCGCCGCGACCCGCAGGGCGCTCCCTGTATCCCCTGGACCTCCCAGGATCACGACCCCGGCGAACAGGTCTCGCACGGCCTCGACCATCTCGACGAACCGCCCCGAAGGCCAGGTCTTGGGCGGCCATTTGGCACCGGGCCCGAGCGCCAGGCAAGGCCCGGGCGGTAGCGGCTGAAGCATCCGGGCGGCTGCGGCCTCTAAGCCGTCATCGAGCCACAATCGTGTCGCGGGGATGGGCTCTGTGCCGAAGAGCGGGCCCACGGTGGCGAACAGACGCTCGATGGCATGCGGGCCCCGAGGAGGTCGCGCTCCCCATTTCGTCACGCGCCGCCGGGCCCTGAGCAAATAGGCCAGGCCGTCGGTGCGGAGATCGACGACCAGCTCATAGCGCGTCCGCCGCAGGTCCCGTAGCAAACGCAAGAGCCCCCCGACACCACCGCGTTTGTGCTTGTGGAAGATGTGGCCGCGATACGGGCAGAATTCGAACAACCCACTGGAGCGCCGATCCCCGACGATGTCGATCACGGCCGCGGGATAGCGCCGGTGCAAGGCCTCCAGGACCGGGGTGGTCATGACGGCATCGCCGACGTTGCTGAGCGAGACGACGAGGATCCGTTCCGTCGGGTCGGGGCCCGTCATGGTGAAGCACCCTGTCCGTGGTAGGACTTCTCCTCGATGAGATCGGAGCCGAGCTTGAGGTTGATGGCGCGTTTGACTCGCGCGCGCCAATCGTTGAGCCGGTAGATACTGCGAGCCAACGCGATGAACTCGCGGTCGAACTCACCCCGCTGTTCCTTGATGCGGATACGCTCCTCGACCTCCCAGAGCTCGGCGTTGACAAGCTTGAGCTCTCTTTGCTCGCCCTCGATAGACGTGCCAAAATAGGTGGAATCGCTCCAGATCCGGCGGAGCGCGGCGCGCTCGCGCTCGATATTACGGAGCTTTACCGGGTCTTCCACGCGCTCCGACTTGATGTCGAGGATGGTGAGGCGATCGATGAAGTCGCCGACCGGCAAGGGCGTCTCGATGCTCATGGGGCAGGGCAGGTTACTGCCAGGAATGACATTCGGAGAAAAGCTTCGCGATTGCAGATTTTATACGGCCCACGGTGATAAATCGCCCCCTGAGATCCGTTCTCCCAACGGGAGCGGGCTCGCCCCTGTAGTTGCATGGGGTCGTGTCCAGCGCCACCGGCTCGTCGACGTGCTCCCACTCTGCGCCGTTGCGTTGGAATCGGTAGGACAGGAAGACGCAGCCAGCCTCTACGCGAACCGCGATGTTCGCCACCGTCCCCGCCTCTGCCAGCTAAACCGCTGCCCGGCATAAGGAGCCCATCCCGCTACCATCGCCGCACGTCAAGGGACCTGCAATCCTCTACCGTGTCCTTCTTGTCCCATCGATACCAGTTGCCCGAGCCTATGCCGCCCATGTGCCTATTTTTTACCGAAATCATCAGCAAAGGTTAATAATAATATCACCACGATCCAACAAATCAAAGTTTGTTCTATCAACGTACATGGGAAGCTGACCAAGGCCAAGCAGGCGCAGTTGCCAGGTGATCGCAAAATCGTGCTAAAGGCCGGGCCGCCAACCCAACGGGACCGCCCGAACTGAGCGCATCTGCCCCCGCCGCGGACGGACTGTCCAATCACCGCCCGGCCCGTACGACGATACATTGCCTGTTGACAACTCGCATTGAAATCCCTATCCTTACCAGGGAGAGATAGCAAGCGATCCCGCCATCTCATACCTCGGCCTGCGGGGTGTTCAATCATCCCAGTGAGAAGCAGCACCAGTAGCGGCGCTTCGGACGTTCGAGGACTTTTGCTACGTTGCGGAAGCCGGCCAACGGATGGTTGGGCTTGAGATCTTCAATTCCGCTCACTTGCGTAGCCCTCATAGGTGAAGTACCAGCGTTAATTGAACACCCAAGTTCCAGCGTTAGTTGAACACTCGGAGTGTGGATTGGGTTAGTGCATCATTCTTTCTGTAATTTTGTTGGTGAGCCTGTGGAGCTTGTGGGCGAG
>JALZID010000258.1 GCA_030860485.1 Pseudomonadota bacterium
TCAACGCTTCGCCGCAGCCGTCACCGACTACAACGCATGACTCGGGGCCAGTGTGGTTGGCTAAACCTTCACTGTCGGAGACTTTCACTCCTTCACACCTTGCCGGTTTCCCCGGCGCACCCTAACGCAAAAAATGGCATCCTAAGGGCGCCCCAAGGGATTAGAGTGTGCGACGCATAAACGGCCGGCTAGCAGGACCGTCGCTTTCCGCGTATTCACGACACGGCTCGCGCACCTCCCACGGCACGTACGGCTCCGGATCCCGATCGAACTGTTTCTTGCAACCCTCTGAACAGAAATAAAAGGTCTTCCTTTGATGCGCCGACCGGCCGGCCGCATTCTGCTGGTTCACCTGCATCCCGCAGACTGGATCAATATGCGTCATCATGCCTCTGCTCCTCTGATATGATCGACAAAAGCATGGCTCAATCGATCGTTCCAACCGGCAACCATTAAGCCTGGCGCCACGGCGCCGAAACGCCGTGGCGCCTAGCCGTAGACGCCAGCGTCACTGATAATAGTTAGGTGTCTAGATTCGCGATACCACTTCGGGTCAATCATTGTTATTGAAGCTAGGTGCGTTTCCTCCAGATTACGCTTAAAGTTTTGCCAGCAACCCGTCGAGTACGCCTATGTGCGCCTGCTGCTGCGCTGCCAGGTTGCCGATCAATGGCTTCACTTCGTTTGGCAAGGTGCCGCTTTGCAACATGTCTTCACAGTCTTTCAACCCACTCTCCTCGCCCTCCTTCAAGGCCTTGAGCGCGGCCTTATCTCCGAAGAGTTTGGCCGTTGCCATGACGATCTTCGACCACGTACCCCAGGCGCCGGAGTCGTCTGCAGCGGCCCCCCCCGTCCGTTGGATTTCGGTCTTGAGTCGATCGGCGGCCTGTTGATGATCGCGCAGGATCGAGGATAGTTGTTGAAACTCCGTTTCCTGCCCGAACTCCGCCCGTTCTTTTTCCAGGGCCTGTCGGTAGGTCTCTATTGCCGACAGCTCACCTCGCAGAAGCTTGTTCATGTCGTCCGCGTGCATATTGTCCTCCAAAATAACCAGTCATTGATGGTCCGCTAGCGACCGGGCTATGCGTATGCATATCCGCCGTGTTCCTCTGCGGTAACGTATTTTAAGGGGTGACCACTGGTCTTCGCGGTGCGCCTATCGCCCCACCGCACCCCGCTGCAGCGGCGCCGAGTAGTAGCGCAAGGAATCCCCAGATGGAACCCTTCGCGACTGCTTCCGCGGTTGCGTCCGCCACTTGGCGCGTCTGCTGCGCCGCCTGTGTCGTAGCCCGCTGATAGGTCTCTGTCCAATTATCTACGGTCTGCGCCGCCTCCGCCGGGCTCATGTCGGTGCGCGCTACCAGGACATTGATGGCCGCCTCCCGATCGACCTCCGAGGTGACTGCTTCGCCGCGACGAACGAGCCGCTCCAATACACCCTCGAACTCTTCATCGCTCATCGGGGGATTCTGGGCTGCACCCTCGGCTGCCTGCTTCCCTTCCCGCTCCAACGCCTCCGGCCGCAACTCGGGCTTGCCTGTCTGGCGCAATAATTCCCGGGCCTCCTTTCTGATATCGGTCCAGGAAATATCCGCCTCCGACAACAGCTCCTTGGCCGCGCCGGCCATATGAGGCGCTACCGCCGCGACTCCGCCGCCGATGAGATTGACAGCCCCGCCGAGCACCGCGCCGACCGCCGTCCCAAGGAAGTATAAGAGCAGCAAGGTCGAGAGGCCCCAGGTCAGGAGTCCATGGATCATTCCGTCGGCGGGGCGCGGGATACCGGCGAGGCGGCCGGCGATCCAGCCCCCGATGAAAAGCGCGATAAAAGTCGATATCATCCACCAGACACCGGCGGCGATACCCAAGCTCTGCGCACCCGGCGTTTCGCCACCTAAAGGATCGATCGTACTGGCGCCGATCCCCGCGCCCAACGTATTCAAAAGGAACTGAACGCCAAGCGCCAGAATAACGCCGGCAAAAACAGCCGCCCAGATGATACGGCTCATCGATACCCCATACGCCACGTTTGTTTCGGTTACCGCGACTAAAGGGTCTTGAAGGACGCTGTTTGGCTCCCTCCCATAATAACGGTTATTCTCTGCCATGATTACATTCTCGTAATGAAAAAAACATACTACAATGACTACGCCGCGTCGCGATAAAGCCCCCCAACCGCCGAGTCGGGTAACGGTTTTTCCCGCCCATCGGGGAGAGTAGGGGTGTCATCGCATAGCCGCATGATAAGGCACGACCCATGCCTATCGCATAAGAGCTGATATTCCAAGGCTTATTTGTATGGACTCAGCCGTCTCTTGTAATATCTGCACAGTGCCTGTAAAACTTACGTATCGTAAGCGAAAGAAACAGGGGCTGCTATTTGAAATTCGGTCCGCATCCGCCATTGTAGAATTTCCCGAATCAGTGGTTAATCCTTACTGACGAAGCGCGGATCGATTCCGGAATGCTTGGCGCTTTGTCCATTCAGGATCAGCGGCTTAGGCTGCTACTGAGGTGTGGTACAAAGGTTGCCGATGAGACCCACGCCGTAGGCTAGTTCTGGTCATCTGTATATACTATGGGCACGTATATCACGTATATAGGGGCTTGTCAATATGTTAACTTATGCCGCCACATATAGACATCTGTTGTTGAACGACCTGCTATAAAGGTTCTCGCCGCACCGGGGGTAGACGAGGACCAACCAACGCCTAACGAGAAGAGGATTAGTGACATGCCAGTGCAACTCAGACGTATCGCCGGAGTAGGACTTTTTGTAATGAGCCTCGGGCTAGCCGTCTCAGGGGCGCAAGGAGAGAGACAGGCTCGAGAGAAGAAACCTGACGATGCCGTTGCCGAGGCACAAACCTCGCGTGAGGTTCCCATCGAGCGGCCCGAGCAGAAAAAGACCGAGCATGATCGCGCGGATCTCTTCGATGCGCCTAAGGCCCCACCGTCCTCTCCCATCTTCGAGGACCAGCCAAAGGAAGGGCGGATCTCGGGTTTTGATTTTTACCGGGATCCGTTAAATGCGGATAAGCCCAACCAGGACCCCGGCGAGATCGTGAAGAAGGAGAGCGCGAACAAGGCCAAGGTCATGACGGCCCAGCGGGAACTCTTGGAGCGCCGCTATGACCTCGATCCCAAGCTCGATCCCGAGGCTAAGATGTCGCGGGGCAAGCTCCTGGCGGTGGGCCCTACTGCCCGCCTACCTGAACGCGTGAGCTGGGAGCGGGTCGCCGCACTCAGTCCCGAAGAGATAAAGAAGCAGGGCGTTTTCCCCTACCCCTCGCTGCCGCATCCGCTGCACTCGAACGGGGGCCAGGTCTTCCCTGACATGCAGATCGATATGTTTCCACGGCTTGAGCGGTTCGATGTGGAGTTCGACCTGCCCGAGGCCTTCCTGCCCGAGTTCCCGCCGGCTATTTTTCTCCAGAACCGTCCGGAGCTCGGCGATGTCTCTCGCGGTGAGGTCATCTCCATCAATAACTATTACCGTCTGTTCAAGGATATTCTGACACCTGTGCAACTCGACGGGCTCCGGCTGCTACTGACCCCCTTCCCGCAAGAGGAGTTCAATCCCACAGACGACCGCAAGAGCCGCGAGCCGAGCCTGGGCGTGACCTGTCTCGACTGCCATATCAACGGCCATACCACGGGACAGTTCCACTTGAATCCGGACAACCGCCCTCAAGAACGGCGCTTCCGCCTCGACACCACGAGCCTGCGAGGGATGTTCAACCAGCAGATCCACGGCTCCAAGCGCAGCCTGCGCTCGGTCGAAGACTTCACCGAGTTCGAGCAACGCACCGCCTACTTTAACGGCGATCCCATCCATGCGATGAAGAAGGGCATAAACATCCTGGACCGCATCCAGGTAAGCCACATGGCGCAGATGCAGAACATGTTCGACTTTCCCCCGGCACCCAAGCTCGACCCCATGACCGGCCGGCTCGATGCCTCCAAGGCGAGCGAGGGTGAGCTGCGGGGTGAAAAGATCTTCTTCGGCAAGGGCCGGTGTGCCGACTGCCATAGTCCGCCGTCCTACCTCGACCACCAGATGCATGACCTGCACCTCGAACGCTTCCTCAAGGACGAGCCCGGCGATGGACCGATCAAGACCTTTACCTTACGCGGGATCAAGGACAGCCCGCCATACTTGCACGATGGCCGGGCGCTCACCCTCGAGGATACAGTGGAGTTCTTCAACTTGGTGATGCAGCTTAGGCTAGCCCCAGAGGAGAAGCGGGACCTGGTCGCCTTTATGCGCCAATTATAGGGAAGACGCTACAGAAGCGACGCTCCATACATACACTTACTCACTCTTCGCCTGCCGGTGGCGATTACGTTTGGCGGGGCTTCCCATCGGAGCGAAGCACAGGAAAACAATTTAACGAGAGGAACAACATTCATGAGAGCACTCGTCTGGCACGGCAAAGAAGATGTCCGTTGCGATAAAGACGTCCCGGATCCGAAGATTGAGGACCCACGCGACGCTATTGTTAAACTCACGGCGACTGCTATCTGCGGTTCAGACCTCCACCTCTACGATGGCTACATGCCGACGATGGAGAGCGGCGACGTGCTCGGTCACGAGCCGATGGGCGAAGTCATGCGCCAACTCTGAGATGAAGATGCGCAACGACGCGGCATGCACGGCGTGTCTCCGTCGGGGCTAATTTTCGCCGCGAGCCGGAGCGAGGAGCCCGGGCACGGCCCAACGGCCAAGACCCAGGGCACCAACGGTTGGGGGCATCGTGTTTTCACCCTTAGTTTGACCACCATAACGGAGTTTATAAAAAACTTCATCTACTTTCCGCCGTGATCGTCGGCTTGTTGGTAACCGGTGTGCAAGCCGCCGACCCGGAGTTCAAGAACGAATGCACCATGGGGCTGGCGATGAAACACATCCCCACGGACTGCTCGGTGATGTGGAAGTCCGAGAACGGCAAGACGTATTGCTTCGGAAACGAAGAGGCCAAGTCGGAGTTCCTCAAGGACAAGGAAGGCAACCTCAACAAGGCGGAGGTCTTCTGGTCGCAGCCGGAAGCGCATTGACTGGAAGCCGCAAGGGAGCCCCAGAGTTCGGTACCCCCCTGTGCCGCCCGATGAGATCTCGCCAGCCTGTACCCGAAGTGCTTGAACCTGTCGAGTCTTGCGCGGCGGGCTCGTCAGGTGCTTGGGGTGGCGACCGCCGTGTTTTCGTGTATGCTGCCACGACATCGACGGAGGGTTCTATGAAACGATCTGATCTACTTTGCGCTGCTGTCCTTGGCATGATCGCGGTGGCTGTCCAGGCCGCCGAGCCTGAGTTCAACAAGGAATGCGCCATGGGGCTGGCGATGAAGAAGCACATCCCCACCGACTGCTCGGTCACCTGGACCTCCGACAAGGGCAAGGTCTATTGCTTCGGGACCGAGGAGGCCAGGAACGAGTTCCTCAAGGCGCCGGCGACCAATATCGCCGGGGCCGAGACCTTCTGGTCACCCTAGACGCATCGATCACAGGATCCCGGCAGGGGCCCAGGCCGTGGCCCCTTCGGCGCCTTTTTGATCCCTCACCCTAGTCCTCTCTCGGCAAACGGGTAGAGACCTAGATCCCGAGGCGCTTACGCTTGCGCCAGAAGGTCGTGCGGCTCCTCCTCGCGAGCTTCGCGGCGCGGACCTCGCCACCGCTGTCCTGCAAGACGCGCCGGATCCACTCGCCGAGACGTACCACGAGGAGAAACGCATGTCCGCCAATACACCGACGATCGTTGAGGTAGAAGAAACCCTGACCGGGCGCTACATGCAGACCACCCGCACGGGCCACCATGCCCTGACCGTGGACGAGCCCAAGGCCGTCGGCGGCAACGACGCCGGCCCTGGCCCGTACGAATATCTCTTGATCGGGCTCGGCGCCTGCAGCCTCTCGCACCTGAAGATCCATGCCCAGGACTGCGCGGATTGCGAGACACGAGAGGGCAGCGTGGACGAGATCACCCGCGAGATCAGGCTCGAGGGCGATCTCACCGAAGAGCAGCGCGAGCAGATCGCGAACCGCTGCCCGGTGCACCGCACGCTCACCTCGGAGATCAAGGTGCATTCGTGCTTGTCTGACGACGCAACCGCATGAACGGGGTACCCTTTGTCATCGAAGGATTGGCGCCGGCCACAAGCCGGGGTGCGCTCCAGGTAACCAATAACCGCGGCCGCCGATCCAGGAGCGCTCGGCTGGTGCCCACAGCGCACACTACTGCTGCTATTGGTTCCAACCCGCGGGGCGGCGGTGCATACTGTACCCTCCTGTCCCGATCACCAAAGGAGGCCATCGTGGGTAAACAACCGTTTCTCACCGACATCAAGACCCTGCGTGAGCGCGCCCGGCAGCACATCGAGCAGGGCGCCGTCACGGCCGGCTACAAGGCCGACCGCGGCGCCGTACTGAAGCTCCTCAACGAGGCGCTCGCCACCGAGATCGTCTGCGTACTGCGGTACAAGCGCCATTATTTCATGGCCTCGGGCATCAATGTCCAAGGGGTGGCGGCGGAGTTTCTACAACACGCGAACGAAGAGCAGGCGCATGCCGATCAGATCGCCGCGCGCATCGTGCAGCTCGGCGGGGAGCCCGATTTTTCACCCGATGGGCTTCTCACCCGCAGCCATTCGGAATACGTCGAGGGCACCTCGCTCGTCGCGATGATCCAGGAGGATCTGGTTGCCGAGCGCGTCGCCATCGACAGCTATCGCGAAATGACCGCTTATCTCGGGAACGACGACCCGACCACGCGCCGCATGCTGGAAGGGATCCTGGCAATGGAAGAGGAGCACGCCGACGACCTCGTGAGCCTGCTGGAGGATCTGGGCGGCTAGCCCGGCCCGCGCCAACGGGAAGCGAGTGAGCAGGGCGTTCCACGCACTAACAGCTCCGGTTGTCGTTCGATCGGCGGCTGAACGGTGCGCACCCCTAACGTTTTCCGAGGCATGAGGTAGGGTCATGACGCAAAATCGGCACGCGATGGATACTCTACGATGGCATCGTGAATCGCTGGCGGTATGGCGCTTGGGGAAACCGGCGCAGGCATAACGGTACGTGAGACGTACCCCGCCGTGCCGGCTAATCCAGCCCTTCGGATGTCTCGCCGATCATGAAATGAAACCCATCGGTCCCACAGCGCCTTTCCAGTTGCGTTACGATACGTCGCCGCATTGACAGTGAATCGTGGGGTCCGGATACGTAGAAAGGCTTGTCATCTTGTCCGAAAGCGAATTTCACCGGGCAGGCCGCAGCATCGACATCGCCGAATATCGCCTTCGCAATCCTATAGTCGACGTGCGGATCGAAACCCAGGTCACGCGCGTAAGCCACCGCCCCTTCAACCAATTTGCGCGCGTAAGCGGGATGTTGCTGTTCATAGCCCTCTTGGGTAGCGCTGAAGATGCGCTCCAAGGCCCCTTGGTACTCGCGCGTTTCCATGATCTTATACAAAGCATTTTTTACACCCAGGCAGAATGTATCGACCAGGAAACCGGCCATTGCGTAGCGAGCATCCGGCAGGCGGCGGCTGAACCACACGTGGCCAATCCCCAGCTCGAACAAGTTACACGGTGCCAGGACGTCCACGACCGGCGCGCGTGATGCGGCCGCCCAGTCCCGGCTGAAGCTCAACAACGCTCCCAATCGGCCGCCCGTAGTCCTCTTATCGTTGCGCTTCGTGTTCTTCTTCGTCCGTTTCTTCTGCAGTGCATTCTCACTCAGTGCCATTTTCGGGAGCTCCCAATCGACCTATGAACACGACCAAGTATACCTTCCCCCGTGTGGCGTGTCGGCTCCGTCATCAGCTCACCCCCTAGCAAGCTCCAGAACCGCATGGCGTTCCTCCATCAGCCCGAGTAGTCTGGATCTTCCGAATAGTACCTACACCATGGTCGTCGATCATATTCTGTGTCGCCACTGCCCCTCTCGAGGTCAACCGTCATCGACCGAGTGCCGCGACTCGTGCGCGGTCATTTGCTTAGGTCCGCCCCCCGGGGCGGCGGTCCGGCAAGCCTCAAAGGCTCTCGGGGTCCGTCCCGCCATTCCGATCCGGAGGGCAGGGCGGCCTGGTGATCGAACAGCCACGTGACGATGTCGCGGAGGACCACTTCCGCCCCCAGATCGCGGGTCAGCATGTGATAGCCCTGGGGATAGAGCGCGGCGCGCCAGCGGACCTGCGGGCGGCGCGGCAGTAACTCGATCAGGGTATCGAAGGACCGCTGTGGGATCAGCTGATCATGGGCCCCGTAGAGAATGAGGCTCGGCAGCTTGAGGCGAGGCAGGGCGCCGAGGGCGGTATCCATGAGGTCCACGAGCCCCGCCACGGCGTCGACGCGGGTTGCCTTGATGACCAGCGGATCACGGGACAGCCGCCACAGGGCGTCGTCGTTGCTGGACGCGCGGATCTTGAGCGCACGGCCGGTCAACTGGAGCCAAGGCCAGGTCCGGAGCAACAGCCACAGCGAGCCCCGAATAAAGGGGTTCATCAACTTGCGTCCCCACACCGCCGGGGCGATCAGGACCACGCCGTCCACTGCGGCCTGATAGGTCCCCGTGACGCTGGCGATAGCCACCGCGCCGCCCATGCTCTCTCCGAGCAGATACACGGGCAGACCTGGATATTCTCGTCTCAGCAAGCGGCTGAGCTCTGCGGCGTCCCGCGCCAGGGGTTCGGTCCCGGCCCACAACCCGCGATGGACCGTTGTCCCGAACCCACGCTGGTCGTAGGCATAGGTGGCGACGCCATGCAGGGCGAGATAAGGGCCAACGGCGGTGAAAGAATCCCGGTATTCGTTGAAGCCGTGCAGCGCCAGGACCACCGCGCGCGGCGGATCCGGTGGCTGCCACGACTGGAGGGGCAGGACATAGCCGTCGGCCATGACGGCGTGCGAGGTATCGAGCGCGGGCTCATGGGTCTCGGGCGAGAGCGGGACTTGCAGCGGTCGCGCGCAGGACAGGAGTCCCGAAAGAAGCAACACCCACGCGAGGCGCGCGGCAGGTGCGGCGCGCCCTTGGCAGCAACGCGTATTCATAGGCGAGCCGCAGCAAGACCTCGCCGTACTCGATCTCGGGGCCATGGTCCTCAATGCCACGACCGGCTGCGCATAGAGACGGAAACGGTCTTCCGCCAGGGCCCGGTGCAGGCGCGGGGATCCATTGCATCTCCCCCTGGCGCTGCCGGAGCTCCACATCGCTCGCGGCGTAGACATGCACGCGGTTGCGGCCCCTGTCCTTGGCGGCATAGTAGGCGCGGTCGGCCGCGCTCATGATCTCCGCGAGCGTGTCCCCGCCCGCGGGGATGGCGACCAGCATGATGCACACGGGTTCAAGGGTCCGGGAGCGGCCCGGGGTACGCGATCGCGTAGCCCTGGGCGTAATCGACGCCGATCGCCCGCAGCCGCTCCAGGATCGGCTCCGTCTCCACCGACTCAGCGATGGTCTTGATCCCGAGTACCTGCGCGACTTGCTGGATGGCCTGCACGATGGCGAGATCGAAGCGATCCTGGGCAATGTCCTGGACGAAACGGCCGTCGATCTTGAGATAGTCCACCGGCAGAGTCTTGAGATAACCGAAGGAGGACAACCCGCTGCCGAAGTCATCGAGCGCGAAACGACAGCCGCGTTGCTTGAGGGCATGCATGAAATTGAGCGCATGCTTGAGATCGGTGATGACCGCGGTCTCCGTAATCTCGAAGCAGACCTGGGAGGGCCCCGCTCCGCTACCCTCCAGTTGCTCGGTCACGTAGTCGAGGAAGCCCGCATCGCCCAGGGATTGCCCGGAGACATTGATGCCGTAAACCGCCGAGTCGCGGTGGGCGCCTAGGTTCGCCAAGGCCGTTTTGATCACCCACCGGTCCAGCGCCTGCATCTGCTGGTAGCGCTCGGCGGCGGGGATAAAGGCCCCCGGCAGCAGCACGCCCTTCTCATCATCGGTGAGCCGCAGCAATACCTCCTGATACTCGCCGTCGCCGTCGTGGTCCCCAAGGGCGCGAATGGGCTGAGCATACAGCCGGAAACGGTCCTGGGCGAGGGCCTGATGGAGGCGCGGGATCCATTGCATCTCCCCCTTGCGCTGCGCCAGCTCCTCATCGCTCGCCGCATAGACATGCACGCGGTTGCGGCCCTTGTCCTTCGCGGCATAGCAAGCGCGGTCCGCCGCGCTCAGCACCTCGGGAAGGGTCTCCCCGCCATCGGGGATCGAGACCAAGCCGATGCTGACACCGACGGTAAAGCGCTTGGCCTCCCAGACGAAGTCGAACTCCTGCACCGCTTGCACCAGCCCCCGCGCGATCCGCAGCGCCTGCTCCGGCGCACAATGCTCGAGCAGCACGCCGAATTCATCGCCACCGAGCCGCGCCAAGGTATCGCGTTTGCGCGTCTTCGCCTCGAGCACGACGGCGAGCTGGCGCAATAGCTCATCGCCGGCCCTGTGACCCGCGGTGTCGTTGACGAGCTTGAACTGGTCCAGATCCAGATACAGCAGAGCATGCGGGTCCCGGGCCTCGGCGGTGCCGAGCACGCGCTGGAAGCGGCGTTCGAACTCACCGCGGTTGATGAGCCCGGTGAGGCGGTCATGGGTGGCCTGATAGCTCAGCTTCTCGGCCTCCTGCCGGCTACCGGTGACGTCCTCAATGGCGAGCAGGATCAACGACGCGCGGTTCGCGCGGTACAGCCCGCGGGCGTTGAGGAGCATGGTTTTCTGACCGATCCGGGGGAAGTCATGCTGAACCTCCAAACCCTCGAAGGCCGTCTCTCGGGGTAGGACCTCTTCCAGCAGTCTGCGCAGCGCGGGAATGTCCCACTGCTGGTCGCCCAGGTCATAGACGAGGCGCTCTTGCGTTTCTGCCGGTTGGACTCCGAACGTCCGGTAGAAGGCCACATTCGCCGTCACCACCCGCAGCTCCCCGTCGAGGATGATGAGCGGTTCGCGCACGGTCGCGACGATGGCCTCTGCATAGTCGCGTGCCTCGCTGGCCTCCTCCTGGCTGCGTTTCAAATCCTCGATATCGAGCAGCACCAGTACGGCCCCATCGATCTTGTTGTCGCCGGTGCGGTAGGGATGGACGCGCAGCGCGTAGCGGCGGCCTTCCCGGTCCCGGACCTCCCGTTCCCGGGGTTGCACCTGGTCGATCACCTCCGCGATCAGCGCTTCCAGATCGGGCACGTCCACGTTGGCCTTGAGATCCCCGATGGGCCGGCCAAGGTCGGCGGGCAGGAGGTTCATGATCTTGCGCGCGGGCGGGGTCAGCCGCCGGATCCTCAAGTCCGGCCCCACCATGACCACCGGGATGCTGGTGCTCGCGAGCAGGTTCTGGAGGTCATTGGTGGTGTGGTTGAGCTCCAGGTTGCGGTGCTGGAGCTGCTCGTTGACCGTGGACAGCTCCTCGTTGGTCGATTGGAGCTCCTCCTTGGCGGTCTCGAGCTCCTCGTTGGTGCTCTGCAGCTCCTCGTTCGAGGACAGGACTTCTTCGTTGGCCGAGCGCAGCTCCTCGTTGGCGGCGTCCTGCTGCTCGACCAGCGATTGCAGGTACTCGCGGGTGGAGGATAGCTCCTGGCGGAGCCGCGCGGTCTCGCCCCCCGGCTCGGTGAGCTCCTCGCGCCCCGCCGGGGTCGCCACATTTGCGGCCGGACGAGGCCTCGGATGGGACCACCGGTAGAGGCGCGCGCGCCATCCGGAGGGCTCCTCGGGCGGCCGCTCGAGCCCGGGGGCCGGCTTCGGTCCGCCGCCTTCCTCGAAGAGCACGAGGCAGCATTGCGCCGCCGCCTCGCGCGGCCGCACCGGCAAGACCTCGATCGCGACCTCACGCACCCCCTGCTCGTCGTGCAGGCGGAGGCCTTCCCGGCGCACGGTCTCGCCGCGCGCGATGGCCTCGTTCACGGCGCTGCGGAGCTCTACGAACAGCCCCGGGCGGGCCATCTTCAAGAGGTTCATGGTCGGCTCCCCCGGCGGCGCCTCCAGGTAGGGACCGGTGCGCCCCCGAAACTGCAGGATGTCGAGGTGCCCGTTGACGAGCACCCCGGGCGGGGCGTAACGGCTCAAGAGCAGGCGATCGGCTTCCTTCTGGAAGTCGGCCGGGGTCGAGCCCGGCGCGCCCGCCCGCGGGCCGGCCGCGCGCGGCGCCTGGTGGTCCTCGATCGCGAACTGGACCAGCGGCCGGCTGCCCGTGACCTGCTTCGCATAGATCTTGTTCGCCCGGTCCGTCACCTGGAACAGCCCGTTGAACTCCCCCACCGTCTCGGCAGACCCCAAGACCAGGAATCCCGGCACGTTGAGCGCGTAATGGAAGGTCGGCAGGACCCGCCGCTGCAGCGCCGGGGCCATGTAGATCAAGACATTGCGGCAACTGATCAGATCCACGTGCGAGAACGGCGGATCGGCGGTCAGGTTCTGGCGCGCGAAGACGCAGCTATCGCGGATCGTCTTGTCGATCCGGTAGAGATGGTCTTCCTTCTTGAAGAAGCGCTGCAGCCGTTCGGGTGTGAGCTCGGCCTCGATGCTCTCGGGATAGAGCCCGGCGCGCGCGCGCTCCAACGAGCCGGGATCGCTGAGATCGGTGCCGAAGATCTGGAACGGGTGGCGCACGGGCTTATCGTCGAAGAGCTCCCAGAGCGCGATGGCCAGCGAATAGGCCTCCTGGCCCGTGGAGCACCCCGGTACCCACAGGCGCAGCGGCGCGTCCCGGAACTTGGCTTTCAGGATCTCCGGGAAGACGCTGGTTTTCAGGGCCTCGAACAGGGCCGGGTCCCGAAAGAAGCTGGTCACGTTGATGAGGAGGTCCCGGTAGAGCGCCTCGACCTCGGGAGCATCCTGCTCCAGCCGCCCGACGTAGGACGCGAGCGAGGACTCGCCGTGGAGCGCCATGCGGCGCAGGATGCGCCGGCGGATCGTGGTGTCGCGGTACTGGCTGAGATCGACCCCGGTGGCGGCCCTGACCGCGCCGAGCACGCGCCTGAAGTGGTCCTCGCTCTCGGGCGGCGGCGCCTCGACCGGGCCCGGCGCGAGGTAGGGGTGGGCGCCGATCTCGGCGAGCCGGTCTCCGATCTCCTCGGGCGGCAACACGAAGTCCACCGCGCCGCTGCCGATGGCGCTGTGCGGCATGCCGCCATGCCGCGCCGAGCCCGGCTCCTGGGCGAAGGTGATCCCGCCCACCGTCTTGATCTCCAAAAGCCCGAGCGTCCCGTCCGAACCCGTGCCCGAGAACACCACCCCGATGGCCTGGGCCTGCTGCGCCAGGGCGAGCGCGCGCAGGAAGTGATTGACCGGCAGGTGCGGACCGGGCGCCTCTCCGCGCGGGGTGATCTGGAGCGCGCCTCGGGCGATCGCCATGGTGGTGTTGGGCGGGATGATGTAGACGTGATCGGGTTCGACCGGAAGCCCCTGGCTCGCCTCGATGACCGGCATCTGGGTGGCGCGGGCCAGGAGATCGGTCAGCCGGCTCTCGTGGCGGGGATCGAGGTGCTGCACGAGCACGAAGGCCATTCCGGTGCGCGCCGGCAGATGGGCGAGGAGCTGGGTGAAGGCCTCGAGGCCCCCGGCGGAAGCGCCGATCCCGACGATGGGGAAAGGGCTTTCCGCCCCAGGCTCGCCTTGGGGCGAGGCCTCGGGTTGATCAGGCGGGGTGTGGTCCCGAGTTTCCCCGAGGGCGTCCGGTGACATGGGTGTCCCCTGCTAGTGCGAGACCGCAGTATGATACCCCCGGAGTTGCCACAAACGGTTACCGGCGGCCTGGAAGGCGCTCACGGCCTGTGACAAGACCAGCGGCACGCGGGCGATGCGCGCGGGGATCTCCGTCTAAGCGCGCAGCGGGGCTCAAAGACCGAACCCGTGGTCCAGGGGGGTTACGCCGGTGCCGAACCCCGGTGCATGGCGGATCGCCTCCAAGACATAAGCGCGCGCCCGCCGCACCGCATCTTCGATCCCCATCCCCTGGGCAAGGCCGGTGGCGATCGCCGAGGCCAGGGTGCAACCGGTCCCGTGCAAGGGCCCATCAATAGCACCGCGGGCGCCTGGCCGCGGCTGCGCATGGGTACTGGCGCGCGGCGGCGCGCTCTTGCTGTCGCCGTGCAGGCACGGATCACCGACACGCCGGCGTCCGTCCCGAGGCGGGCACGGCACTTGGCCCCCACCCTCCAGGTGTCGGGATCCATCCCCGAGGCGCGCGTGCTCGAACATCTCTGTCCCTGTGGGAGCAACCAGGACATCGCGGACCGTGGGACCGGGCAAGTGCCCGCCCTTGACCAGGACCGCCGCGGGTCCCAGCGACACGAGCCTGCGCCCCGCCTCGACCATGGCCTCGCGTCCGTCGATGCGCATCCCGGTGAGGACTTCGGCCTCGGGGACGTTGGGGGTCAAGAGGGTCACCCGGGGAAACAGGCGTGCCGTGAGGATCCGCACCGCATCCGGGTCGAGCAACTGCGTGCCCTCGTGTGTCCCCATCACCGGATCCGTCACCACCGGGATGCCTCGCGCCTTCTCATCCAGCACCGCGCACACCGCGTCGATCACGCCCCCGTCGCACAGCATGCCGGTCTTGATGCAGTCGGCACCGATATCGTCCAGGACCGCGATCATCTGCTTCGCCACGAACGCCGCTGGGATCGGCAGGACATCGAGCACCCCCAGGGTGTTCTGGACCGTGAGTGCCGTGATCGCGGTGGCGGCGTAGCCACCGAGTGCGGTGACGGTCTTGATATCGGCCTGGACCCCGGCTCCGCCGCCCGAATCGGAACCCGCGATGACGAGCACCCGGCCTTTCATGCTCCTACTCGAGGCGTAAGCGTATGCCCTTGTCTGTCTCGCGGTCTCATTCCGATCCCCTTTCGGTCCGGCACGGCGAGCGCCGTGCCGCGATCCGCATCCTAAGCGCACTGAGCTTGATGAACCCACCGGCGTCGCGCTGATCGTAGGCGCCCTGGTCGTCCTCGAAGGTCGCGACGCTCGGGTCGAACAGGCTATCGGTGTCCGAACGCCGTCCGGCCACGATCACGTTGCCCTTGTAGAGCTTGAGGCGCACGACACCATTCACGCGTACTTGGGATGCGTCGATCATCTCTTGCAGCATGCGCCGCTCGGGGCTGAACCAGTAACCGTTGTAGATGAGCGAGGCATAGCGCGGCATCAGCTCGTCCTTCAAATGCGCCACCTCGCGATCGAGCGTCAAGGATTCGATGGCGCGGTGTGCCTTGTGCAGGAGGGTGCCGCCCGGGGTCTCGTAGCAACCGCGGGACTTCATGCCCACGTAGCGGTTCTCGACCAGATCGAGACGTCCGATCCCGTGCGGGCCGGCAACGCGGTTGAGGGCCGCGAGCATCGCCCCCGGCGCCAGGCGCTGCCCGTCGAGCACCACCGGATCGCCGCGCTCGAAACCCAGCTCCACGTAACGCGGCTCATCGGCCGCGCGCTCGGGCGAGACCGTCATGCGCCACATATGGTCCTCGGGCTCGACCCACGGGTCTTCGAGCTTGCCGCCCTCGTAGGAGATGTGCAGGAGATTGGCGTCCATGGAGTACGGCGGTTTGGTACCGCTCTGGGCCTCGACCGGGATGCGGTGCAGGCGCGCATAGGCGAGCAGCGACTCGCGCGAGCCCAATTCCCATTCCCGCCACGGCGCGATGACCCGGATGTCGGGCCGAAGGGCATAGGCCGACAGCTCGAAACGCACCTGATCGTTGCCCTTGCCGGTCGCGCCGTGGGAAATGGCATCGGCACCGGTCTCGTCCGCGAGCTCGCAGAGGCGTTTGGCGATGAGCGGCCGTGCGATCGAGGTGCCGAGCAGATATTCCCCTTCATAGAGGGCATTGGCGCGAAACATCGGAAACACGAAGTCGCGCACGAACTCCTCCTTGAGATCGTCGATGTAAATCTCTTTGACGCCGAGCGCCTGGGCCTTGGCCCGCGCCGGCTCCAACTCCTCGCCCTGGCCGATGTCGGCCGTGAAAGTCACTACTTCGCAGCGGTAGGTCTCGGCGAGCCATTTCAGGATGACCGAGGTGTCCAGGCCGCCGGAATAGGCTAGTACGACTTTTTTTACCACACGATTCCTCCAGGATGAAAATGTCGATAAAAGCGCGCGATCATGCCCGATGCGAGGATGACTCGTCCGCGAGGAAACGGCTGGAGAGCCCGAGCCTGGCGCTCGCCAGGAATCCCAGGACGGCGGCGAGGAAGTCCTCGGGCGCTTCGACATGGAGCCAGTGCCCGGCCTCCGGCAGGGTCACAAGCTTCGCGTTCGGGAAGCGTGCGACGACCGCATCCCAGTGTTCGGGCGGGACATAGCGCGAAAGACCGCCGGCGAGAAAGCAGGTCGGACCCGGATACGTGACACAAGCGTCGAAGGCCGGAAATCCCACGAGCGAGTCCATGTTCGCGGCGATGGCCTCGAGGTTGACGCGCCAGCGAAACCCGTCCCCGTCGCGTTCCAGGTTCTGGAGCAGGAACTGCCGCAGGCGTTCATCCTCGACGGTTTGCGCGAGGGCCGCATCGGCCTGGGTGCGGTCCCGGAACGTCGCGACCGGCAGTGTCAGGAGCGCCGCGAGGAGCCCATCCATATGACGCCCATAGCCCACCGGCGCCATGTCGGCGACGAGGAGCGCGCCGACTCGGTCGGGATAGCGGAGCGCGAAGGTCATGGCGACCTTGCCCCCCATGCTGTGACCGAGCAGGGCCACCCGCGCCATGCCCTGCTTGTCGAGCAGCAGCAGAACGTCCTCGGCCATCTCCTCGTAGCGCATGCTGTCGGCGTGCGGGGAGCGTCCGTGGTTGCGCAGGTCGACGACTAGGACCCGGTATTTGACCGCCAGGCGCCGGGCCATAGGGCGCCAGTTTCCGGTGGACCCGAATAGACCCGGGAGGATGACGAGCGGCACCCCGGCCCGGAAAACCTCGTAATGCAGCGCGAGCGGCATGGGGCGCCTCACAGCCGGTCCGCATTGAGATAGGCGCGCGGCCAGATCCCGAAATAGGCGATGTCCTCGTCGATCCCGTCCATGACCGGATAAGCCCGATAGTCATCGCGCCCGACCCAGGCGTAAGCGCTGTGCTCGTCGTTCAGGCTGACGACGCCGCCGTGCCAGCGGTAGTGAAACAGATGGATCTCGAAGACGCCGCCATAGCACGTATCCCGCACCGGGCCCAAGCGGTTCACGAGCAGGATCCGGCAATCGTCCCCGATCTCCTCCTGGATCTCGCGCAGCGCACAGGCCTCGGGGCCCTCCCCGGGCTCGATGTGGCCGGCCGGAAAGCCCCACAGACCGGCACCGAGGCGGGCGCCGGCGGCACGCTTGAGGAACAGGAGCGCGTTGTCCCGGTTCTCGAGGAGGCTGATCGCGAAGCGGCCTTCCGTCTTGCGCACCATGCCCCGGCATGGTGACCATCGCGGACATGCCTGTCAACGCACGCCTTGTGGTAGTCTCGGGGCCATGCCCTCCCCCGCCTATGACGGCCTCTTCGCGACCATCGAAGAACTGGTCATGCACCATTCGCCGAGCGGCGTCGAAGGGGAGATCGACCGGCACCTCCTGGAGCGCTTCAACGCCCTGGGTCTCGAGTCCCGGCAGGACGGCGCCGGCAACGTGATCGCCAGACTGCCGGGCCGTAGCGACGCGGCCCTCGCCATCACGGCGCACAAAGACGAGATCGGCGGCATCGTCAAGTCGGTGCTGGCGGACGGCCGCCTGCAGGTACGGGCCCTGGGCGGGGCCTTTCCCTGGGTCTATGGCGAGGGGATCGTGGACCTGCTCGGCGACCAGGCGGTGCTGCACGGGATATTGTCCTTCGGCTCGCGGCACGTCTCGCACGAGTCCCCGCAAAAGGTCCGGCAGGACGAGGCGCCGCTGCGCTGGCAGGACGCCTGGGTCGAGACCAAGTGCAGGCCGCACGAGATCGAAGCGGCCGGCGTGCGCCCCGGCACCCGCATGGTGATCGGCAAGCACCGCAAGCGCCCGTTTCGCATCAAGGACTACATCGCCAGCTACACGCTCGACAACAAGGCCTCGCTCGCGATCCTGCTGGGATTGGCCGAGCGGCTGCCGGCGCCGGCTCCGACGGTGTACCTGGTCGCGAGCGCCAAAGAAGAGGTGGGCGGGCTCGGCGCCCTGTATTTCACCCAGCGGCAGACGCTCGATGCCCTGATCGCGCTCGAGATCTGTCCCCTCGCCCCCGAATACCCGATCAAGGACGGGGAAGCGCCGGTGCTCTTGTCCCAGGATGGCTACGGGCTCTACGATGAGGGCCTGAACTTGGCGCTCCGGCACGCGGCCGAGGGCGTCGGTATCCCGATCCAGCACGCCGCCGTCGCCGGCTTCGGCAGCGACGGCTCGATGGCCATGAAGTACGGGCACGTGGGACGCGCCGCCTGCCTCGGATTCCCCACCCAGAACACCCACGGTTACGAGATCGCCCACCTGGGCGCGATCGAGAACTGCATCGCCGTCCTGTGCGCCTACTGCGAGGAACGAGGGGCCGAGCCTTCGGCCTGATGGCGGTCCTTTTCGCCCCCGCGCCGTCATTCGGCGCGGGGGCGGCCGAGGAGTTCGAGGCGGTGCGGGGTCCGGAGGGTATTCAGCGGGTGCGCGTGCTCGCGGGCAGCTATTTTTTCCGGCCCCGGCAGATCCGGATCGCGGCCCACTCCCCTGTCGAGCTGACCGTGGTATTGGAACCCGGCCTCATCCCCCACGACTTCGTGATCGATGCCCCGCAGGTCGGCATCACCGTCCGCGAGACACTCGGCGACGAGCCCAGAGTGATCCGTTTCATGCCGGCGATCCCGGGTGTTTTCGAGTTCTATTGCAGCAAGCGGCTCCTGTTCTTCGAGAGCCACAAGGAAAAGGGCATGCGCGGGGTGATCGAGGTCGTACCGTAGACTCGCCACGGCTGCGGCGGTCCGTGCGACGAAAACGCTGCGGATTGCGAAAGAGGATCGATCTTCGTATCCTTGCCTCCTTGGGGAGGCCAAAGTGATTAAATACTTAGGTGATGCGATCGGCGGTGCCGAGCTGGCGATCCATCAGGCCCATCGTGATTGAAGTGCTGAGGTGATGGGATGAGCATGAGCATTCCCGGCTATACGGTGTTGCACGAGATCGCCCGAGGGGGGATGGGGGTCGTGTACCTGGCCATCCAGAAGACCCTGGATCGGCAAGTGGCGCTCAAGGTCCTGCCCGCGGCACCGGCGCGAGATCCCGCCTTCCGCAAGGCCTTTCTCGACGAGGGCAAGGTCGTTGCGAAGCTCACTCACCCGAATATCATCACCCTCTACGACCTCGGCCATACGGCCGATGGCTACTTTATCTCGATGGAGTACATCCCCGGGAAAAACCTCAAGGACCGTATCCGGGAAGGGTTGCTGCTGAAGGACAGCGTGCACGTCATCGTGCAACTGGCACAGGCCCTCGCTTATGCGCACCGGCACGGGGTCGTGCACCGCGATATCAAGCCCACGAATGTGCTGTTCCGGGACGAGATCCCTGGTCCTGACCGATTTCGGCGTCGCCAAGCTTCAGGATCAGGGGATCCTCCTGCACTCCGGCGACGCCCTCATCGGCACGCCGGGCTACGTGCCTCCGGAGCGGGTCAAGGGCGAGCCGGAGGATGCACGCAGCGATCTCTACAGCCTGGGCGCCTTGTTCTACGAGATGCTCCTCGGGATACCGCCATATGCGGGTGAAGATGCAAAGGCCACCGCCTTGAAGCACGTACACGAGCCGATCCCGGAGCTCCCGGAAATCCTGGCATTTCTGCAGCCGATCCTGAACCGACTCCTCGCCAAGGACCCCGGCGGGCGTTTTCGCGACGCGCACGAGTTCGTTCAGTCTCTGGAGGAGATGGTGCGCGCACGCTTCGTGGACGACGCCGACCTCCTGCGCAAGCTGGAAGATCAAGTGACCCTGCTGGTCAAACCCACCCAGGGTTTCGCGGATCGGTCCATCGTACCCCAGGTCTTCGATAGGACCGAGGACCCGGGCCACGGTCGGCCTTTCGTCGCGGCCCGCGCCCGCGGCGCCTCGCGCTCCAGGCGCTTGCTGGGGCGGTTGGGGTGGGTGGCGGCGGGCGCGGTGGCCGTCACGGTATGGCATTACGGGCTGGCGCCGAGGATGTGGTATTCGCTCGATCCCCAGGCCGAGCACGTGCTGCAGCGGTTGCTCGCCTATGAGGGCACCCGGCCGGTCGAGTCCTTGCTGGGCCAGGCGGATGCCGATAGTCGTTACGCCACCTATACCTTCGCACTCGCGGCGCTGCAAGGCCACCCGCGCGTGATCAAGGGCCTGAAGGAAGTAGCGGCCCGCTTCGAGGCGCGGGCGCGGCAGGAATGGCGGCGAGGCCACATGGACCAGGCGTTGTTGCTGGTCCGGCAGGGGTTGCACTTCCAACCCCGGCACACCGGCCTGGCGACCCTGGAGCAGTTCATGTGGCGTAAGCTGTGGGACAAGCAGCGGGCGCAGATCATGGCGGAGCTCCTCGCCCAGGCCAAGGGGCATACGCAGGAGGCACGCCTCATCGAGTCGAAAGGAGACAACGCCCTCGATGCCTACAATGCCGTTTTGTTACTCGATCGGAATAATCGCGAAGCGCGGGAAGGCCTGACCCGGATCAGCCAACGGCTGACCGAGGATGCGGAAAGCGCCCGGCAGATCGGGGACCTGGAGCGCAGTCTGGCGATCATCGACCAGGGACTCCGGGTCGACCCCGAGGGCCCCGGATTCCACACCCTGAAGGACGCGGTCGCCGATGACCAGCGCGCACTGGGCGAAAAGCACCGCCGGCTCGTCGCCCAGTGGCTCGAGCGGGCGCAGGGACAAGTCCAGTCGGGGCGCCTCACCACCCCGCCCGGGGACAATGCCTTCGAGACCTATCGCATGCTCCTGGCCGTGGTGCCGGGCCAAGCCGAGGCCCTCGCGGGGTTGGAACAGATAGCTGAACGTCACGTTCAGCTAGCCGAGGCCGCCCAGAAACCGGGCCATGTGGAGGCCAGCCTGGCCCTGATCGACCAGGGGTTGCAGGCGGTCCCGGGCCATGCTCGGCTCGCGGAACTGCGGACCGCGCTCGGCTCCGGCCAAGCCGAAGCCATCCGGGGGCTATTGGGTAAGGCGGAGCAGCAACTCGTGGCATCGCGCCTGACCGCACCCAAAGGGGACAACGCGCTCGAGACCTATCAGCAGGTCCTGGCCCTGGATCCGGGCAATGCCAGGGGCCGTGAGGGGCTCGAGACGATCGCGAAACACTACCACGCCCTGGCCCAGGATCGGCAGCGGGCCGGCGATCTCCAAGCCGCGCTGGCGTTCGTCGATGACGGACTGAAAGTACAGCCCGAGGACGGCGGCTTGATCGCTCGCAAGAAGGCCATCCAGGCGACACTCAGCGGGCAGCGTGCTGCACGTTGACCGGAGGCACTCCTACCATGAAACACCTGTTCGCGCGCATCATCACCTACCTCTTCGCGATACTGGCGTTCTCCATGAGCTCCACCGCTCCCGCCGGACAAGAGCCGGCCGGACAAGAGATAGTGCTCCTCATCGACAATTCCGGCAGCATGAGAAAGAACGATCCGCAGTCGCTGACCAAACAGGCGGTCGCGCAGTTCGTGCAGAGCAGCCCGGCGGGGTCGCGAGTGGCGCTCATCCTGTTCGATAAGAAGGTCGAGGTCCTGGCCCCCCTGACCCCGATAAACGAGACCACACGCCTGGACCTCCTCACCCTCCTGGATCGTATCGATTTCAAAGGTCAGCTGACCAACAGCGGTGAAGCGCTGCGCCGGGCCATCGAAACGCTGAAGCAACCGGGAGGGCCAGAGGGGAAGAAAACCGTCGTGTTCATGAGCGATGGCATCATCGACACCGGTAACCCGGCGCGTGACCTGAAAGCGGCCGAAACGATGCGAGGCGAGCTGGCCAGCGCCGCGGTCGGAGCCGACATCCGCATCTTCGCGATTGCATTCACCGACAATGCGGACATACAGCTCATGCAGGACCTGGCGAAGACCACCGATGGCAGGTACTTCCAGCCCATGCAACCCGGCGATCTGGCCGGAGTCTTCGCGGAGATGAGTGAGTTGTTCGTGGCCGAGACCGCGACACCGGATACCGAGACCGAAGCCGCAGCGCCGATCGCCGAGACGGAGCAGGCACAGGAAACGCCGTCGCCGAAGGAGGAAGCGCCGGTCCGTGACGAGTCGCCAAGCGCGAAGGCGGCGGACGCGGCGATCCCGGACCTGCCGGGCGAGGCATCCTCCCCCGAGGTGCCGACACTGCCCGAACCGCTCCCGGAGGTGCCGATCAGGGAGAAAACCTCGCCCATGACCGACACGCCCCTGCTCGCGCCGCCGATCCCGGGCTGGCGAGCGGGCTGGATGCCGGCGGTCGCGGTGGGTACCGTCGGCTTTACCCTGCTGCTTTCGGTCATGAGCGTCGTGCTGCTGTATCGACTGTACCGTAATCCCGGTCGCGGTGCGACGGGACTCGATCGCCCGGAAGGTGCCCCGCGGAATCGCCATGGCCATGTCCCGCGCGCCCTGCTCTACTGTGGGCAGTTGAGCAAGGAGTCCACGGAGGCGCCGACGGACGGGGTCTATGACGTCACGGGGGGACCGACGCTCATCGGCCGGGCGCCCGGTCCGGGGGGGCTCGTCATCCCGGGCAAGGGCATCAGTCGCGAGCACGCCGTGGTGGAGTATCGCGATTACGCCTACTGGGTGCTCGATCAGGGCAGCGCCAACGGCACGTTCGTCAACAACAAGCGGGTCGAGCGTGTGCAGCGCTTGCACCACGGGGATCGCGTGCGCTTCAACGAGACCGACTTTCTCTTCCTCATGCCGGGCCGCAAGGAAGCCGACGCGACGGTGGTCGTCCCACTCGAACAGCGCGCGGCGCAGGCCGCCGGGTAGGGCGTTTCGGCGGAGAGCGTTTCCCGTCCCCTCCGCCTGCGCGGAGCGGGGGAGGGCTAGGGTGGGGGCCAACGGCGCATCCGCAGAGACGAGGCTTGGTCAGCGCCTGAAAGGCTTGGCCCCCACCCCGCCCTTCCCCGTCCGAACGTGGACAGGGGGGAGAACATAGAGTATTCCCCCACCCCCGCCTATTCCTCCGGCGGCGTCGGCGGTGGAGGGGCCTCGCCCGGCGGCGGGATCGCCGCGGGCTGGGGTTGTTGGGCCTGAGGTTGCTGGGCCTGCGGTTGCTGGGCCTGCGGTTGCTGGGGCGGTGGTTGCTGGGCCTGCGGTTGCTGGGCCTGCGGTTGCTGGGCCTGCGGTTGCTGGGCCTGCGGTTGCTGGGGCGGTGGTTGTTGCGGCTGCTGGGGCTGCGTCTGTTGGCGGCGGCGTTCGAGGAGGGCGGCGCGGCGGGCGGCCTGCTTGATCTTGTCCGGCGTCTTACGCACCAGCGGCATGCGCTCCTCCTTGTCGTTCCTGCCGAATACGACGGCGTCGCCCTCGACCTGTTTGAGCGTCCAGCCCTGGAACTCCTGGCCGCTCGTCACTCGGCTGAGCTTGCCCTCGGCCTGCGCGCGCAGGATCGCGAACTGTTGCTCCGGGCCGATGATGACCGCCGTGAGCGCATACTGAGACAGTTGGCCCTCGTTGGCCGCCGGCGTGTCCGTCATACCCGCGTCTTCAGGTGGCGGTTGGCGGGACTTCAGGAACAGGGGCCGCTCGGTGATGACCCGGTAATGGCTCAACGCGGGCAGGCTGAACTCTTCTTCGGGGCGCGGGCCTTCTCCGCGCGGGGTCTTGCCCGAAGCGGGCGCGGGCGTTTCGGCGGGCAGCCGCCCCGGGGGCGGGGCCGGCACGAGCTCGACGGCGACGAGCCCCCCGGCGATGAGGCACAGGAGCCCGAGCACTAAGGTCGAGAGGTTCAGATCGGCCGGCACGCGCATCCTGTCACCCGGCTTGCGGTGTCGTGGCCGGCAGGTAGCCCTGCAGGGTGAAACGGATGTCCAGCTCGTCGGCCTGTGGCCGGCCGGGACGGAACTGGTAGCCGGCCCGACCCCTCAGGTACACCTGGTCCAGGAACAGCCGGGGCAGGCCCGATTCCAGGTGGTAGAACACCTTCTGGACGGTCTCCGTCGAGCCCGTCATCTGGACCTTGAGCGAAACCGGGGCGCTTTGATCCTCCTCGTCTTCCTTGCCCGGCAGGATCTGGATGCTGTTGAGCCGTCCGCCGTTGGATTCCACCACCCGCTTGACGTGGTCCTGCATCTCCGCGGCCGCCAGCGAGCGGGTGTTGCCCTTCAGGTAGCCCCGCTCCTGGCCGGAGATCTGACGGTCGATCTGCGCGAGTTGCCGGTCGATCTGCTTGGCCTTCCCCGCGACCCGCTCATAGCGCACCACACGCTCCTCCTCCGCCGCGATGTCCTCGTGATATTCCCGATAGAGGGCGACCACCGGCGAGACCAGGACGAGGTAGAAGAGGCCGAGCAGCACCACCACGAGGCCCACCGCCGCGATCCGTTGGTGTGTGGGCGTGAGGCGCCAGTTCATGAGCCCGCCTCCACCTCGGCGGCCAGGTTGAAGCGCTCGCCACCCGTCACCCGATTCTGAGTGACCGGGGAGCGGAAAGTGACATTGGCGAACAGCGGCGAAGACTCGATCAAGCCGATGATGGCCGACGAGGCCGAGGCCTCACCCTGGATCAGTACCTCTTTGCCATTCAACTCGAACTGGTAAAGCCAGGTGTCGTCGGGCAGGAGGCGCGTGAGCTCGGCCAGGAGGGCAACGGTCACCGGCGAGGTCTTTTTCTTTTCGATGAGAAAGCGCGAGGTCGTGGTCAGCAGCTCGAACTTATGCTCGAGCTTCTTGACGGCGTCGGCCTTCTTCTTCACCTCCGAGGCGCGTGCCTGAAGCCCGGTCAGGGTCTGATGGTCGCGCCATAACGGGATGGCGATCGCGGCCGCCAGCAAGAGACCGCCGACCGTCGCCAGGATGGCATCGAGGCGCCCGATCCCCGATTCGCGCACACGCCGCCGCTCGGGTGGCAACAGATTGACCCCGCCGCCGGCGTCTTCGATGTCCAGCGCGTCGGGGACGATGCCGAGCGCCTGCAAGCGCTCCAAATACGGATCTGCAGCGGCCCGCGGCACGGCCACGATCTCGAGTGCGATGCGCTTTCCGACGGCGTCCCGCTCCAGCACCCGGTAGTCGAAATAGATGCGGTCGGCCTTGAAGGGGGTCTCCTGGTCCATGCGGAAGCCCACGACCTCACGCAGGTTCTCGTCGGCCGCAAGCGGCAGGTTGATCGGCCGGCACAGGGCCAGGGCCAGCGGCAACCGCAAGGTCAGCTCCGCATCCGCGCGCCGCTCATGCTCCCAGTTCCGTATCTCGTCGGACGGCGCCTCCGGATCGGCGTCCAGTGCGATGTGTGCCACCACGGCGTCCCCGTCCTCGCCCTCGTGCAGGCGCACCACCCGGATGCCGGGACCCTCGGCGCAGAGCACCCAGCGCTCGGGGTCGAGGTCCACGAGGCGGCGCATGGGCACGGGCAACAGATCCAGCAGCTGGCCCACCCACCAATGAACGAATTGGCGAAACCACTGGGCGAGGATCTGATACGCCTGTCGGACATCCACCGGCATGACCTCAGAAGAGCTCCCGACCCTCGCGCCAGACCAGGACCGTATAGGGACGTCTCGGCTGATTGGTCACGCGGATCGTGGCGCTCACGTGGGCGACGGCACTGGCGACGTTGCTCCGGCGCACGGTGGCCATCGCCTGGATGGTATAGATTTCCCCGTTGCTGGTCGAGAGGAAGCGTGGGTCGAGCCCCGGGATCGCCGCACGGGGCGGCTCCTCAGCACCGCCGGGTACCTCGGCCTCGCGTTCTTTGTCCTCCAGGAGCTTGTCGAGCGCGTCCTCGGATCTCCCTTCGCCGGTCAGTAGTGCGCGCAGAACGCTGGGCGGGGCGAGCTGCGCGTCCACCCCGGGCAGGTGCGAATGGACGGTGAGGGCCGAGGCCAGGCGCTCGTACAAGCGGCGGCTCATGCCGAGCACCTGCTGCAGCTCCGCCACGGTATTGAAGAGCCCGTCCTTGGCGCCCGCCGCGCGACCCTCGGCCTGGTACTCCGGGTCCTCGGCACCGTTGGCACCGCGCGTGTCATCCGCATCGCGCCAGTCCTGGATGGCGTCCACGAGCGCGGCACGCCGTTCGTCCTCGATGCCGTTGGCCTCCAGGAGGGCGCCGAGCAACTCGCGCGAGGCGCTGTTGAGATCGATACGGCCACCCTCATCCTGGAGCACGATGTTCACCCGATAGCTTCGAAACGACCAGCGGCGCTCGGTGCCGTCGGCACGCCAGCGACGGCGCCGATCCGGTTTCAAGACCTCCCAGATCCCGCGGTATACCCCGGCCTCGGCCGCGGCGCGGGCGCGGGCGCCGGCGAGAAGCTCCTGCGTCAATGTGGTCTCGGTGCGCATGTCGAGCGCGAACCCGGCGCCGATGACCGTCAGCAAGGCCACGATCCAAAGGACCGCGATGAGGGCCACACCGCGCACCGCTCTCGGACCGAGACGCCACGCTCTGCACCCCGGGATACGAGTCAGCGTCGCGGCGCCCCTACCCATCAGAGTCGTCGAGATCATCGTCCAAGGTACCGTCCTCCAGTTCCTCGTCACTGAGATCGTCTTCGACCCCCGGTGGTTGCAGGATCAGCTCGGGGGCATCCTCCTGCACCTCGGCGCGGATCGGTACAATCAGATCCGGCCAGTGGACGCCGCGGCCCTTGGGGCGGATACGCATACGCAGGAGCTTCGGCAGGCGCTCCGGGTCATCCCAGCGGCTGTAGAACCGCGCAGTGCGCCCCCGTTTACCATAGTAGCTGAACCCGACGTTCTCGACGCCGGGGACCAGCACCACTTCCTTGCCCACGTCACCGCTCTCGAATAGATACGGGTGGTCGGCCTTGGTGAGGCGGTAACGCAGCACCAGGCGGTCCTGGTCCTCCAGAAGGAATATCTGATAGGCCCCCTCCACACCCCGGTGCTGGGGCAGGCGCGCCACGAACATCAGGCGATCCGGCTCGCCTTCGAAGATCACCCGGTCTTCGCTCTCGTCGCTAAACACCAGCGGATAGACCTGATTCAGCTCGAAGCGCAGGAACCCCATCACCGCTCGCAGCTCGTCGTTGTCCGTGGCGCGGGCCTCCCCGGCATCGGAGGCGCGGGTCGCCATCCTGAGCCCGCTGTAGAGCCCGGTCAGTATGAGTCCGAACAGCGCGATGGCGATGAGCAGCTCGACCAGGGTAAAGCCCGCGACCCATCGCCGCACGCACTCTCTGCGACGGCGCGTCATCGCACCGGCCCCGGGGGACCGAGTCGCAACGAGCTCAGCACCACCCGCCGGGTCTTTGCCCCTTCCGTCCACGCCACTTCCACGCCGACCGACACCAGGGGCACGCGCGGGAGGGGGCCGGTCACAGGCCCCGGGTCGTAGGGACGGACGACGCGCCGATAGCGGTAGCCAGCCGTGAGGCTCCCACCCTCTTCGCCAGGGTCGAGCGGCCAGGTCGAGCCGGCCCCGGCCATCAGCGACTCGGCCCACAAGGTGGCCGCGGAATAGCGCTCGGCCGCCGCACTGCTGCGCAGGCCAGTACCGAAGATACGCAGCAATACGCCGAGCGCCAGCGCCATGATCGCAAAGGCCACGAGCACCTCGAGCAAAGAGATGCCGCGGGCGTGCCGCGGGTTTCCCATCCTCCGTCTCAGCAGTGGTAAGCCTGAGGTCATGTGTTACCAAACGCGAGAGGCATGTCCCAAGGCGCGCTCAGGCGCCTGCCACGAAGAGCTTCTGACCATGTCTGTCGATTGGAACCGTGAGAATATACGCGCCCTGCGGGCGTAGCGGAACGAGGCGCGTTCTCGCGCGTTATCCGCGATGCGATCTCAGGCCATCCCGTGCGGCAGTGGTTCCTTCCGGCGAGCCGCCGTCGTCGCCGCCGATCCCCTCCCCTGTGGAGCGGGGGTCAGGGTGGGGGTAAAGGCGCTGCGGGCAGGAAAAGATTGGGTCAGTGCGTGTCGGCCTAACCCCCTCCCTGCCCTTGTCCGCAAGAAGCACGGACAGGGGAGGGAGTGTCTCGGTGCCCTCCTGAAGGGACGAGAGCGTTAGGTACCTGAAACTTCGAATATTCTTTGGCTAGAGTTCCGACCGCCTACTCCAACCTATCTTTCCTATCTTTACAATTGTATTGCTCCCTATTTGCTGAGAGATATCCTGTCGGAAATCTTGTCAGGAGCACAATGATCAGGGATCATCATCCATAGATTTTTCAATTGACTGTTAATTGTTTCTGCCAGAATCGCACGTAATCGTTCTATAAACCACTTATCTTCAATTGGCTCATATTGTGTGCCTAATAACTGCAGACCAAGAGACTCGATATTAAATATATTGCATATTTTAAAACGCTATGTAGGGCACTCTCGACCCACTCCTTCCTGCAGGATGGATCCTTATCAAAATCATGCACAATCGCAAAGAATCTGTAGGGGTTTGCGCCTTTAACGACAACAGAGCCTGGCGCCTTTTCTTTATACTCAAACAGATCAGTCATCAATCTAATGGCATGTTCCTTCGTTTCTCTAATTACAACATTATTACTAAGTATTAGCGCTGTATCTTCTTCTAGAACGACTGCATCCACATCAAAGGGCGGGTAACTGTCCTGAGCGATAACAATATTGATTTTATCGAGCAGTGATTTAGTCTGAACTTTATTAGGGACGATTTTCAGTTGAGGCCTTTCGTTCGGATCGCTATCGGTCGGCCGCTCGTCCGAGATGGTCGCCTCGCCCGCCGCCGTGTTCGGGGCGTGGGGCCCGGCGCTCTGGAAGCGGCGGGCCGGGTCCTTCTCGAGCAGGCGCAGCACGATCGACTCGATGGCCGGGGGGACGTCGGGGCGCAGATCCGAAGGCGGCCGCGGGTGCTCGGCCATGTGCTTTACGAAGAGCGAGGGGACCGACGGGTCGTCGGATGGCACGCGGCCGACCAGCATCTCGTAGAAGATGATCCCGAGCGAGTAGAGATCGCTGCGCCCATCGACCGGCAGGCGCTGGGCCTGCTCCGGCGACAGGTAACGCGGGGGTGCCGAGCATCATGCCGGTCGAGGTGAGCGTGGCCCCGTCGGTCTCGACCGCCTTCGCGATCCCGAAGTCCAGGGAGCTTGGGGGTCTCCTGTCCCTCGCCGTCGCGGGCTATCATCACGTTGTGCGGCTTGAGATCGCTGGGCGAGTGCCAGTGCTCCCGCGATGGCGCGACACAGGCGCACTGCACGGCGCGGGGCTAACGGCCCCTCCGGCGACCATCAGGTCCTTGAGGCTCATCCCCGCGCAGAGCTCCATGGCCAGGACAGGGTCCCGTCCTCGACCTGCCCGAGGTCGTAGATGGTGACGATGTTCGGGTGGGACAAAAGGCTCGCGGCGCGGGCCTCGCGCTAGAAGCGCCGGACCACCTCCCGGGACGTGACGATCTCGGGGCGGATGAGCTTGAGCGCGATGGGTTTGCCGAGCATGACATGGGTCGCCCGGTACACCACGCCCATCCCGCCCTGACTGAGGAAGCCCTCGATCTTGTACTTTCCGGCCAGGGTCTGTCCGCAGAGCCGTTCCTCGGGCGGCAGCTTGTCCTCGAGGACGCTGCCGTCGTGGGGGCAGAGCCTCTGGCTCATCATGAACTCCCGGCTACAGGTGGGGCAGGGGCGCATGTCGCGTGGGATCGGCGCGCACCCCGAGTCGGTTTAGCCGGCCAGAGGAAACAACCGCACGAGCTGAATCCGTCGAAACCACCATCGAAACCGTGCTCGATCGGAGCCGCATGCTCCCCTGTGCGATGCCCTGGTCTCAGCGGCAGCAGCCTGTGCGCCGCGACTGGCTTTGATTCGGGCGCCCACCTGTCTATACTTCATGCACGGCCCCATTTTCGTCGACCAGGCTTGGCGGTACCGGCATGACAGACTCCGAGTCGCGCGCGGAGCGCCGGGCAATCCCCGGACCGATGCAGGGTGGGTGTGGTACCTGGAGGGGCGTTCTCTCGGACGCCGTGCCGGTGTCCCCCTCTCCCCGGAGTCGGAATGGCCGCTCCCAGACCATCCCGAGCGGCGCCCGAAGCAGCAACGTGGAGGTTTCCAACGTGGGAGGTTTCCTATGAATGCGGCGGTGCTTTCCTATTCGTTGACCCAGCCGGTCAGCCAGTTTCTCGGCTCCCCCAAGAAGTTGCTCATCGACGGCGAGTGGGTGCCGGCGGCCTCCGGCAAGACCTTCCCCGTGTACGACCCGGCCACGGGGAGGGTGAGCGCAGAGGTCGCGGAGGGTGACCGGGAGGACATCGGCCGCGCCGTTAAGGCCGCGCGGCGGGCCTTCGAATCGGGCCCATGGCCAGCCCTGGGACCCGCCGAGCGGGGCAAGATCATCTGGCGGATAGGCGACGCCATCCTGGAGCACCTGGACGAGCTGGCCGAGCTCGAATCGCTCGACAACGGCAAGCCGGTCAGCGTGGCCAAGGCCGCGGATGTGCCGCTCGCGGCCGACATGTTCCATTACATGGCGGGCTGGGCGACCAAGCGCCACGGGATCACGATCCCGCTGTCGGTCTTGTATACCCCGGGCGTCCGGTACCATGCCTACACCGTCCCCGAGCCCGTCGGTGTCGTCGGGCAGATCATCCCCTGGAACTTCCCGCTGCTCATGGCAGCCTGGAAGCTCGCCCCGGCCTTGGCGACGGGCTGCACGGTGGTGCTCAAGGTCGCCGAGGAGACCCCCTTGTCCGCGCTCCGGCTCGGCGAGCTCCTGCTCGAAATCGGCTTACCCAAGGGCGTGGTCAATATCGTCACGGGTTTCGGGGAGACGGCGGGCGCGGCGCTGGCGGCCCATCCCGGTGTCGACAAGGTCGCGTTCACGGGCTCGACCGAGGTCGGGAGGCTCATCGTCCGGGCAGCGGCCAATGACCTCAAGAAGGTCTCGTTGGAGCTCGGCGGCAAATCGCCCAACATCATCCTCAAGGACGCGGATCTCGACGTCGCCATCCCCGGTGCGGCCAGCGCGATCTTCTTCAATCACGGCCAGTGTTGCTGTGCCGGCTCGCGCCTGTATGTCGAAGAACCCGCCTTCAACCGGGTGGTCGAGGGCGTGGCGGAAGCCGCCAAAAAGATCAAACTGGGACCGGGTCTCGACCCCAAGACCGAGATGGGACCCATGGTCTCCGAGATCCAACGCAACCGGGTGTGCGGGTATCTGGAGTCCGGTCTCGCCGAAGGGGCGCGCGCCGTCACCGGCGGTAGCGGCAGGGCCGGCGCCGGTTACTTCGTGGAACCCACCGTCCTCGTCGACACCCAAGCCGATATGAAGGTGGTCCAGGAGGAGATCTTCGGGCCGGTCGTCACGGCCATGCCGTTCGAGGCGCTGGACGATCGTCTCATCGAGCGCGCGAACGATACGATCTACGGCTTGGCCGCCGGGGTCTGGACCCGTGATCTCTGCAAGGCCCACACGCTGGCCGCCAGGCTCAAGTCGGGCACCGTGTGGGTGAACTGCTATAACGTCTTCGATGCGGCCTTACCCTTCGGCGGCTACAAGCAGTCGGGCTGGGGACGCGAGATGGGCGAGGCAGTCCTCCAACACTACACCGAGACCAAGGCGGTCACGATCAGGCTGTAAAAACCGCTTCTTATTTAAACTTCCTTAAAATTCCGGTCGCCCGACTTCGCGAGCCGCATCCGAATCGAGGAGCGGCGCGCGGGGCGTGCTCGTCCCCGTCACTGCGCATCGTTCCCCCCTTGCGGGTACCGGCCGCGGACCTCTGTCCGGCTGTACAGCGGCCCTCGCGGCCCGGCACAAGGGCCGTGCGACCCTCGCGACCTGCCGTACCCGTCCCAGCAGCTATAATCAGGACGCGAAGCCCCCCGAAACGCCATGGCGATCCACTCCACCGAAGCGATCATCGATGACATCCGTCAGGGCCGGATGGTGATCGTCATGGACGACGAGGACCGCGAGAACGAGGGCGACCTCATCATGGCGGCGAGCGTCGCACGTGCGGAGGATATCAACTTCATGGCCCGCTACGGCCGCGGCCTCATCTGCCTGACCCTGACCAAGGAACGCTGCGAGCAACTGCAACTGCCGCTCATGGTACGCGACACCTATTACCGCCAGACCACCAACTTCACGGTCTCGATCGAGGCGGCGCGCGGGGTCACGACCGGCATCTCGGCCGCGGATCGGGCGGTGACGATCCGCACCGCCGTGGCCCCGGAGGCCAAGGCCGGGGACCTGGTGCAGCCCGGCCACGTGTTCCCGCTGATGGCCCAGCCGGGCGGGGTTCTGACGCGTGCCGGACACACCGAGGCCGGCTGTGATCTGGCGCGGCTGGCGGGTCTCGATGCGGCCGCGGTCATCGTCGAGATCCTGCGCGACGACGGCGCCATGGCGCGCCGCCCGGACCTCGAGGGGCTGGCCGAGCGACATGGCCTCAAGATCGGCACCATATCCGACCTCATCCGCTTCCGCATGCAGAACGAGAAGACCATCGAGCGCGTCGCGGAGGCCCTCATCACCACCGAGATCGGGGAGTTGCGCCTTTTGGCCTTCAAGGACGACCTCTCCCGGGACCTGCACCTCGCGCTCGTCAAGGGGACAGTCGATCCGGCCACGCCGACCTTGGTACGGGTGCATGTATTCAATCCGGTGATGGACCTGACCGGTAGCGTGCGCGCGGATGGCGGATGGCGGCTGGCCGATGTCGTGAGGCGGGTCGCGGCAGAACCGAGCGCCGTCATCGTGATCCTGTGCCACCAGTTCGAGCCCGCCGACCTCATCCAGCAGATCCAGGACGCGACCCTGCCGGGAGCGACGCCGCCGCGGCGGACACGGCGCGAGACCGAGGATCTCCGGACGATCGGCCTAGGTTCCCAGATCCTCGCCGATCTCGGCGTCGGCAAGATGCGGGTCCTGAGCGCCCCGAAGCGCATCCATTCCCTCTCGGGATTCGGTCTCGAGGTCTTAGACTATGTCAGTTGATATCCATTGGGGACAGAGCGGTGCAAGGCATTAAGACGATCCACGGACTGGCAGTGCTGCCGGGGCGGGCGCGCTTCGGGGTGGTGGCCAGCCGCTTCAATGGGGCCATCGTCGAACACCTCCTGTCTGGCTGCCTCGAGACGCTGGAGCACCATGGTGTCTGCGGCGAGGACATCACCCTGGTCAAGGTGCCGGGCGCACGCGAGATCCCGCTCGCCGGCCGGCGTATGGCGGCGAGCGGTCGATTCGACGCGATCATCGCCCTCGGGGTCATCATCCGCGGCTCCACGCCGCACTTCGAGTATGTCGCGGGCCCCTGCTCCGAAGGCCTCGCGGCCATCGGCAATCAGTACGCCATACCCGTGATCTTCGGGGTCCTGACGGCGGAGACCGCCGAACAGGCCATGGAACGAGCCGGGGGCAAGGCCGGCAACCGGGGCGCCGATGCGGCGCTTGCGGCCATCGAGATGGTGTCCCTCCTCGGGCAGATCGATTCCTGAGCGAGATGGCCAAACAGTTGGGAAAGATCAGGGCCCGGCGTTGTGCCGTCCAGGCCCTCTACCAATGGCTGATGTCGGGACAGGAGCCGCACGAGATCGTGCGCCAGTTCATAAACGAACGGGACATCGGCGAGATCGACGAGGCCTATTTCTCCCTGCTGATCCGCGAGATCCCGGTCTCGATCGCGGCCCTGGAAAGACACCTGGACGGCGTCCTGGATCGCCCGATCACGGCGCTCGACCCGGTCGAGCGTGCCATCCTCGCCATCGGCGTGCACGAGCTCCTGTGCCACCCCGACATCCCCTGGCGGGTGGTAATCAACGAGGCCGTGGAGCTCGCCAAGATGTTCGGGGCGGAGCAGAGCCACAAGTACATCAACGGGGTCTTGGACAAGGTGGCGCGTTCGCTCAGAACGCCGGAAACCCACTGCGTCTCGTAAAGGGGACCGCCGCGAGACCGGGCGGACCCCGCCTCATGCCAGTCTCGGAATTCGATATCATCGCCCGCTACTTCACGCCGGCGTCTGTCGGGCGCGACGACGTGCTGGTGGGCGTCGGCGATGACGGTGCGGTCCTTGAGGTCCCCGCCGGATCGGCCCTCGTGGTATCCACCGACACGCTCGTCCGGGACGTGCACTTTTCCGATGATTACTCCCCCGGGGACATCGGTTACAAGGCCCTCGCGGTCAACCTGAGCGATCTCGCCGCCATGGCCGCGCAACCGGCCTGGGCATCCCTGGCCCTGACACTCCCGCACGCCGACGAAGGATGGATCGCGGACTTCGCCCGCGGCTTCTTCGATCTGGCCGAGGCCCATGGGGTGGCACTGGTCGGAGGCGACTTGACCCGCGGCCCACTCACCATCACGGTCGGCGCCTACGGGTTCGCCCCCACGGGTTTGAGCCTGCGGCGGAGCGGCGCGCGTCCGGGGGATGAGATCTTCGTCACCGGTACCCTCGGCGATGCGGCCCTGGCCCTCTGCGGTCTACCCTCCCCCCGCGCGTACCTGGAGACGCGCCTGCGCCGCCCCGCGCCACGGGTGTCCGAAGGGCTCACCGTGAGAGGCCTGGCCTCCAGCGGGATCGATATCTCCGACGGCCTGGCTGCCGATCTCGGTCATCTCCTCACCCAGAGCGGATGCGGTGCCACGGTGTACCTGGAGCGCCTGCCCCTGTCGCCGGCGTTGCGCGCAGTGGATGACCCGGACCGGCGCTGGGCCTTGGCACTCGCCGGTGGCGACGACTACGAGTTGTGTTTCACCGTCCCGCCACCGCAACGACCGGTGCTGGAGTCCCGGTGGTGCGGGGCATCAATGACCTGTATCGGTCGCATCGAGGCCAGCCCGGGACTGCGATGGATCGGTGCGGACGGCAGCGCCTATCATCCGCCTCGCGAGGGCTACCGGCACTTCTAGTTCTAGGTTGGGGGGTTAACGTGGTCAGGCCCCGCCGCTCGAACAGGCGCAGTACCCGTATTCGCACCGCCCGCTATACGGCCGCAATGTCCTCCTGGCTCAATGGGTCTCGCGTCTCGCCTACCGGGACAGGCGGATCTGCACATGGAACCCTTCGCGCTTTTGCAGGACGGCGATCACATCGAATAGGTTACGGGCCTGCGGATTGCCTCTCGGACCCAGCATCCGCATCAGGCTTTTGGGCGGCCGGCCGGTCTCCTCGCCCAAGGCCTCGAAGCCGATCGTGGCGTTGATGTAATCGCGCAGCACGGCCTTGCCGGTCTCGGCATCGCCCGATAGGAAGCATTCCAGGGCTTCGCTCAGCAATGCCGACCGGAAGGCCTCGTCGGTCTCCGCTCGCGCCTTGATGGTCTCTTTGAAATCCCGTGTCAGGGCCATATCAACGCTCCACTTTCTTTCTGGCCTTGTATTCCTGCCAGAGCCGCCGGCCGGTCTCGATGTCGGCGCTCTGCCGCTTCTTCGTGCCGCCCCCGAGCAGGATCACCAGGCGCTCCCCGTCCTTGCCGAAATAGATCCGGTAGCCCGGCCCATAGTCGATCTTGAGCTCCAGGATCCGCCGCCGACGCCCTTCACGTTGGACCGGTTGCCCTGCTCAAGGCGGACCAAGGCTACGGCGACCTTGGCGGCGGCTCTGGACTCTAGGCCGCTGAACCACTTCTCGAAAGGGCTGCAGCCCGCCCGATCGGCATATTCCCGCACCTCGATCATGTATCATAGTAACATAAACGTTACTTTTAGAAGCCGAACACCCGGCCGCAGATCCTAGCTAGGTAGGGCAGGACATCAGGCGTTTCCGGTCCCCCTCTCCTCCCCCACCGCCCGCTACGATGTCGATCTGGTAAGAGCTACGCACCATGCCCATGCTGAACCCCCCGCATCCCGGCCTGTGGTGCAGCAGGATTGCAGGCCCTGGACCTGACCGTCACGCGAGCCGCAGAAGTGCTGGGCGTCACCCGGCAGTGAGCTGCGCGAGCCCGCGTAGTCAACTATAAGAAAGAGAGGCGAGAACCCTCAGAATATGGGTGGCGAATAAACTCACGACCCATAACGCGCGTGGCCAAGGACGGCTGCGCCCGATCAGAGCACTTCCCCTCTCCCTCGGGCCACCGGCCCGCCGCTCTTGCGATAGGCGGCCTGAACCGAACGGGCAGGAGCCCGGCTTTTATGAGGTAGTACAGGATGAACCGCTGCGCTTCCCCGCTCCGGCGACGTCATCGGACCCCGCCGCAGCCCGCCTTGCGCCCACGCCCCCCATTGACCCCTTCCCGCCCCTTGACCATACTTCCTCATGACCCCAAGCCCGGGGTCCGAGCGGGGAGATCAGGCCATGACCGACACGCCGAGCCAACCACTAGCCCTCCATCACGGCCCCAGGCGCCTTACAATCCCCAAGCTCATAGCCTTCGACCAGCGGTTCAGTTCAACAGATCTTATCCGCCATGCTGCCGCACGGCGGATAAGATACTATCCGTTAGAGACCATGGCATCACCCACGAACAAACAGCGACAGCTCATTTCAACGTTTGCCCTTCACATTGGAGTGTTCTTGCTCCTGTTCGGGGGCATGTGGCTGCTAGTTCACTTCCTACGCCTTAGGCCTAGTTTACTCTACGCGATTCCTGCCCTGTACTTCGTCTACCTCGGGGTGACGCTAGTAATCGGTAACCGCACACGAAAGCGCGCAAGACCAACGGGACCAAAATGAAGAGACGCAATGTCATTGGCCCGGTTTGCCTCCTTCTCACTTTTCTCTCCACGTCAAACGCTAGCGCGCAAAGTTCAACAGTTTTGGGCTCGCTGGAGAAGGCGAGTATTCGTGCACTCGCGTGGTTCAAAGCCCTGGGGGCGCCTATAGCCGAAATAGTAGCGGCGGAAGAACGAACTCAGCTGCTGGAAGCCTTGTCCGATCTGAGCAAAGATCTGTATGCGATCGAACAAGACAAACAAGTCTTCATTCAACTACTCAAGCGTGACACGCTGGATCAGGACGCGATCTATTCGCGCACAGGAAAGCTAATGACCAGCATCGACAAGGCTAGGCAAAGCTTACGGAGGCTCGGACCGATTCTCCGCCAACGGTACCAGGTAGGCGGAGCTGAAGTCGAGGCCCTGCTTAGTGACGCCGCCATAGCTCGAAAGATCTGGGTAGCAGAGCTGTATGGCGCACCGCGTGACTCGATTCGCCGCCAAGCTTTGATCGCGGAGGGCGAGAGAGCACTCTGAAGGCACTTCACGCAGCCAACGTGGAATTGTCCAAGCTCATAACAAGGCTTTGAATGATCTCTAACCAAGCGCTGTAGCCGACGCCGTGGATCGTCCTCGCTTTTCCAAGCTTTCTTGTCCGGCGCGGCTGATCTTGTTTCGTTAGAGCGCACTAGACATCTCTGCATGCAGACAATGGAGATCGGTAGAGATGCCTTTTCCCTCTGGTGCACTGGAGGTCCAGCGTGGCTGAGAAAACCATAAGCAAACTGGCGCTTGCTCAACAGCAGCTAGAAACGGCGATTGCTTTGTTCGTAAGTCGAAGGGACCGTGTGTCCGCAATTACCCTAGCCGGTGCTGCGGATGGCATCCTTCACGGTCTCGTTCTGAAGGCGGGGAAGCAGCCGTTCTCGGACTACGCAATGGGAGTTAGGGAGGCGCTATCCGGTGAAACCCCACCAAGGGCTAAATTCGCCAAACCCACGTTAATAATCAGACTGAATATCAACGATCTGAAGCATATGGACGAGGGAGGCAAAGACGACGTTAACTTGGATGTAGACATTTCCGCCCTCGGCGCCATCCTTAGGCATCTAGCATAAATAACTTGAACAATTATCGGGCTGGTGTGGGATGAATACTGTAGTTCCATTCGCCGTGGAATTCGTCTGGCGTGGGCTGGACCGTGGCCAATTCAGCATTGCTGACTT